>JAFAGX010000548.1 GCA_019237515.1 Acidobacteriaceae bacterium | reverse complement strand
GGTTCTCAGCCGACCTCGTCTGCTGGGAGAAGCTGGTCGCGGTTATCAACGTCAGCAGAAGACTGCTGACACACAAGCTCGTCATTCTGGTCATAGGACTGCCTTTCAACAAAATTGAGAAACCTGCTTTGCAGTCGCGCGGCTCTTCGAGGTCGCGAATGTCTTCAGTTCAAGAGCTACTTCAGCAGCGCCGGTCTGCAGGATTGATCTACTTGCATTACGCCGGCGCGGGCGGACTTCGCCGTTTGCCATACACCAGCAGATATGCAGCAGGGACGATGAAGATGGTCAGCAGCACGGACGAGGTCAGGCCGCCGATAATAGCGCGCGCCATCGGCGTATATTGTTCGGCGCCCGTACCCAATCTCAGCGCCATGGGAATCATGCCGATAATTGTGGCCAGCGACGTCATCAGAATGGGACGCAAGCGAACACGGCAGGCGGTGATCACAGCATCTGCCGGAGAAAGGCCCTGCTTTTCCAGATTGTGTGCGAAGTCGACAATCAGAATGCTGTTCGAATCGGCTATGCCCACAAGCATTAACACTCCCATAAGCGACATTACGTTGAGTGTGCTGTGCGTGAGCGGCAAAATGATCATCACGCCGACAAATCCCATGGGAATCGCCAACATGATCAGGAACGGATCGATGAAGGATTTAAACTGCGCCGTCAGGATCAGATAAAGAAGAATGAAAGAGATCGTGAAGCCCAGGGCGAAGCTCTTGAACGATGCTTCCATGCCCTGAACCATGCCGCGCAAATTCACGCGCACGCTGCCGGGTAGTTTAGCTTGCGCAAGAATGTTCCGAATGGAATCGGTCACTCCTCCCAAATCCTCTCCTTTGGGTGTGACGTAGAGATCAATGGCTCGTTGAATCTGATAGTGATCGACTTCGGTTGGTGTCTGAATCTGCTGGATATTAACAACATTATTGAGGACTGTGATCGGCCTTCCTGCACCATTGCAGGCCCATGCGGGCTGGCTCGTTCCCGGCTGAGGCGGCGCAGTCCCGGGACCGCAATTCATGGTTTGAGCACCGGCCGGATCGCGGATCGGAATCTGCCCGAGATCCACGATGTTGTGAATCGCACCCTGCCCATGCTCAAAAAATTGCACCGTGAGGTAGTAATCATTTCCAGTTTTGCGGTCGACCCAGTAATTGGGTGCGATCATGTAATTGGAATTGAGGGCCGTGATAACGTTATCGACGACATCTTTTTGGCTCAGTCCCATTTCGCCGGCGTGGACACGGTCGACATCCAGGCGCAACGCGGGATAATCCAGATCCTGCGGAATATAAATTTGCCCTACACCGCGAATCGACCGAATTTGATTCGCTAGATTCTGGGCGATGTTGTAGTTCTGAGCAAGATCCGGGCTGCTCACCTGCACATCAATCGGAGCCATTTTGCCGGTATTCAAAATCGCGTCAACCATTGAGCCGCTGGAGAAAAAGGTCCGGATATCGGGAAACTGTTTTGCCATGCGGCTCTGGACTCGATCCATATATTCAAAACTGCTGAGCTTGTGTTCTGGAGTTAACTGAACCTGGACGGTCGCGGTGTACGGGCCGGCATTCGTCGTGTACAGTGCCGAAAAATCCGGAACCACGCCGATATTGGATACGATTCTTTTCAGGTCTGTTGGTTCAATCGTGTTCCGGAGGAGGTCTTCTACTTTTTCAATGTACTGATCGGTTACTTCGAGGCGAGTACCGGTTGGGACTTTTACGTTGATGGTGAACTGGCCGGCGTCGGTCTTGGGAAAGAAGGCAAGACCGACGAGCGGATAAATCGCCAGACTCGTGACAAAGACGCCGCTTAAAACAGCGACCGTGAGCCCGGGTCGTTGCAGTGCGCGCCTCACCCAATATTCGTAATAATCCAAAACCTTGTTGAACATGCGGTTGAATCGCGCGTTGAATCGATCCATCCATGACTGGTCTGATGGAGTCGTGTGCTCAATTTCATAGCCCTGAGTCTGCTGGTGCTCGTGTGCCGCGTGAGGGATAGCTTTCAAGAATCGCGAGCAGAACAAGGGGATCACGGTCATTGCGACTACGAACGAAGCCAAGAGTGAAAGGCAGAAGGCCAAGGCCAGCGCTGAGAATAAGAATTTGGCGACTCCGTACAGAAACACGACCGGGAAGAAATCAACGACGTCGACAAGGGTGGCAGCCAGAACAGCGAGATTGACCTCGGCGCCGCCCACTTCCGCCGCGACCGTGGGTACGGCTCCCATTTCCAGATGGCGATAGATGTTTTCCAGTGAGATAACGGAGTTGTCGATCACGCGCGAGAAGGCGAGTGCCATTCCGCCCAGGATCATCGTATTGACTGTGTTCCCCATCAGCGCAAGCACAACGAATGCAGCCAGAGCTGAGAGCGGAATGGAAAGCAGCACCGCGGAAGTCGCACGAAAGCTTCCCAGGAAAATCAGAATCATCAAGCTCGTGAGAATCAGGCCGAGGAAACCTTCGTGCAGAACGGTTCGGATCGCTTCTTTGACATATACAGATTGGTCGAACACGATGCTGGTGACCATCTGTTTGGGAATGTCATAGAGGTTCTTGATGAGTTGGCGGACGCCATCGACAACTGCGATGGTGTTGGTATCGCCGCCTTGTTTCATGATCGGGATGTAGGCGGATTTCTGCCCATCGATGCGGACTTCGTTGTATTGGATCTGGTGAGAATCCTCCGCTTTTCCGACATCATCCACGGTTACCCAGGAATGGCCGCGAACTTTGATCGGAACCTGATTCAACTGCTTCATGTTGTCAACCAGGCTGTTGGAATAAACGAAGTAGTCGTAGGGGCCCATTCTCACGTCGCCAGCCGGCAGAATGAGGTTGGAAGTGTTGACCGAATTGACGACATCCATCAGGCTGAGTTGCCGCGAAAGCAACTTGTATGGATCTACGTAGACCATGATCTGGCGGTAAACGCCGCCAAAGACACCGGGAATCTCCGCCCCGGGAACAACCGCGATCTGATTGCGGATCTGGAACTGTGCGTAATCGTGAAGCTGTGTCTGATTGAGGCCTTCGCCCTTCACGGTGACAAGTGCGACGGGCAAGCTCGAAGCGTCAAATTTCAGAACTACCGGAGGGAGAGTTCCGGGTGGAAGCCGCTTGAGATCGGCCAAGGCCAGATTCGAGAGCTCGCTGACGTCGGTATCGGCATTAGTTCCGGGCTGGAAGTAGACTTGAATGATGCTGACCCCCAGCATCGACCGCGACTCCATGTGATCGACTCCGGCGGCGAGAGTGAAGAAGCGCTCGAGGGGATCGGTGATGTCGAACTCGATATCTTCCGGCGGCATTCCGGAATAAAACGTTGCCACGACGACTTCAGGTAAATTGATTGGCGGGAACAGGTCGACGGGCATGCGTGCGATGCTGGTTACGCCCAAGACCAAAAGCCCCAGGCAAAGCACGATGATGAAATACGGATTGCGAATCGAAAATCGTGGCATAACTTAGCCGATCAAAACTCCTCCGCTTCTGATTCTGCTTACTGCGCGGGCTCGTGATATTCCAGCACTGCTACGGCTTGGGGGTGCACTTTTACGCCGGACTTCAGGCCATTGCGATCACTCACGACAACTTGTTCCCCGACATGCACTCCCGAAGTAATCTCGGCGTCCGTACTGGTCTGCAACCCTAGCTCGACCGGACGCTCCTCCAACCGACTCTCGTTGTCGACGACGAATACTGTGGTTTTGTTACCTTCATGATTGAGGGCTTGCACCGGAACCGCGGGCACGTCCGGTTGCTGATCAAGCGTAAGCTCAGCCTCGGCGTACAGACCGGGAAGCAGGAGCCGCTTGGGGTTGGGCACATCCACCTCGGTGTGCATGGTGCGAGTGTCCGCTCGCACAACAACTGAAAAACGCGCAACCTTGCCGGGAAAGCTTCGGCTTAGCGAAGGGACGTTCACCGT
>JAFAGX010000290.1 GCA_019237515.1 Acidobacteriaceae bacterium | reverse complement strand
TATGAGGCGACTGGCACTACTCCTGGCTTTTGTTCTTGCGGGTTTCTCGTGTTGCGCCGCGGCGGTGCAAAGTGCGCCGCTGCCCGGTTCCTATAAGTCAATTCTGGACCGCCTGCAGTCACTCTGTGCGGTCCCATTGCCAGACTGGCGAGTACATACCGACCTGGCTCATCCGGAAGATCCCTCCGCAAACGATGCGACTTGGGACATTGCTCATCCAGGACAATCGTGGAAAGGCACCCGTGTCCTGCGGCGCTGGATTCAAATTCCCGACAAGCTAAACGGATATGCAGTTCAAGGCGCACGAGTGAAGCTCGATCTGCAGTTTAGATTTCCCTTGAACAACACGTGGCCGGCGGAGATTTCCGTCTTTTCCAACGGTTCGCTAACGCATCGAGGAGACGAGGATATGCAGGAACCCGTCCTCCTAACCGAGAGCGCGCAGCCACAACAAAAATTCTTGATAGCACTCAGAGTCGTCACGGGCGATGTCGAGACGGAGTTCGAGCGCGCACAACTGGTGATTGAACCCGCTCCCGGCAGGCCCGATCCCATGATGCTGCGTACTGAAATCATGGCTGCCGAACCAATGATCGCCGCTTACCGGAACGGGAAAGCAGAACGTCAGCAAATGCTCGACGCGGCGGTAAAAGCCATTGATTTTTCGCCTCTCGACAAAGGCGACCAAGCAGGCTTTGATGCCTCGTTGCGAAATGCCCAATCGCGACTGCAAACTTTACAACCATGGCTGCGGCAGTTCACGGTTCGTGCTATTGGAAATTCGCACATCGACATGGCATGGCTCTGGCCCTGGACCGAGACGGTCGAAGTCGTCCGCAATACGTTTCAGAGCGTTCTGGATTTGATGCGCGAGTATCCCGACCTCAAGTTCACCATGTCCTCGGCCCGAACTTACGAATGGATGCAGGAGAAATATCCCGAACTGTTCCGCCAAATCCAGCAGCGCGTGAAGGAGGGCCGATGGGAGGTGATCGGCGGCATGTGGGTCGAACCCGATCTCAACATGCCAGATGGCGAATCACTGGTCCGGCAAATTCTCGTCGGAAAACAGTACTTTCAGAAAAACTTCGGTGTGGACATCAAGATCGGGTGGAACCCAGATTCGTTCGGCTACAACCGGCAACTTCCGCAAATCTACAAGAGGTCGGGAATCGAGTATTTCGTAACCAGTAAACTTCTCTGGGCAACCGACTACACGAAATTTCCTTACCGCCTGTTTTGGTGGCAAGCCCCGGACGGAACTCGACTGCTTTCCTACTTTCCTCATGAATATGCGAATCAGTTCGACGCCCAGCAGATCGCGAACGATCTGTCCTTCTACGCCCCGCTGATTTACGGGCCGAAGCTCACCGACAACCCGCAAATGCTGTATTTGTTTGGGATCGGCGATCACGGCGGCGGCCCTACCCGCAGCATGCTCGATCATGCCGACCGGCTGCGGGCGCCGCAGACCGTATTCCCCAAAATTGAATTCAGCACTGCGGCTGATTTCTTTGCTGATTTGCAGCGTGAGCTTCCCACTCTGAACGTGCCCACATGGAACGACGAACTCTATTTTCAGTATCACCGGGGCGTGTACACTACGCAGTCTGAGACCAAACGGCGCATCCGACGCGCCGAGGAACTAACGCTTGATGCGGAGAAGTATGCATCGCTTGCCTCGTTGCTTGGCCGCCCCTATCCGCAAGATCAACTGCAGCTCGCGTGGAAGAATCTGCTCTTTGATCATTTTCATGACATCATGCCGGGCTCCGGCATCGCTGTGAACTATCTCGATGCCAAGCGCAATCTCGAGGACGTCGCCCGAATAGATCGCGAGATCCTGGATCAATCATTTGGCGAGATTTTGGCCCATATCAACACTCAGGCCGAGGGCGTTCCTGTCGTCGTGTTCAATTCTCTATCGTGGCCCAGAACTGAGGTAATTGAAATTGAGGCGCAACTTCCCGGCCCGGCAAAGCAGATCGAGGTTGTCGATTCCAAGGGCCATGTCGCGGAGTCGCAGCTGCTGTCTGTTGACCCCCCGACGAATCGAGCCCATTTTCTGCTACAGGCTCAAGTACCGGCTTTGGGATATCAGACTTACTTCGTGCGGGCTGCTGATCACATCAGCGCGAATCCACCCCTGCTCAAAGCTTTGCCTGACTCACTTGAGAACGAATTTTTCCGCCTTACAATTGATCCGCCAAGCGGCTGCATGACCAGTCTTTTCGACAAGCGCAGCCAGACAGAAGCGCTCGCCCCGGCTGAAACGGATAGTGGCGGACCAAAAACATCGACCTGCGGAAATCTTCTGCAAGCTTTCTATGACAAACCGAAAGATTGGGATGCCTGGAATATCGATGCAGATTTCGAAAACAAACGTTGGGATTTAAATAGACCCGACGAGGTAAAGCTTGTCGAAAACGGGCCGCTTCGCGCGGCCATCCGGATCACCAACCACTTCCAGAGTTCAACATTTACTCGTGATATCACGGCCTATGCGGGCGTGCCACGCATTGACGTGAAGACACATGCCGATTGGCACGAAAAACACATCCTGCTCAAAGTGGCTTTTTCACTCAGCGCTCACAATCAGAAGGCCACGTTTGAGATTCCTTTCGGTTCTATCGAGCGTCCGACTACTCGTAACACTCCCGCCGAACAGGCAGAGTTCGAAGTTCCTGCGCAGCGTTGGGCCGATCTTTCGGATGCAAAGCACGGCTTCAGCCTGTTGAATGACAGTAAGTATGGATACGATGCGAAAGGCAATGTTCTGCGGTTGTCGCTACTTCGTTCGCCCGAATGGCCCGACGCTCATGCAGACGAGGGCGAGCACGATTTCACCTATTCCCTCTACCCCCATGGCGGCACTTGGCGGGATGCGCTGACCATCCGCCGCGGTTACGAAGTGAATTACAAACTTACCGCAATGCAATCGTCGCATCACCAGGGTACCTTGCCGCCAGAGCACTCATTTATTCAAATGCCCGCGGAAAACGTGGTACTCACCGCAGTGAAAAAAGCAGAAAATGGCGGGCAAGTCGTATTTCGCTTATACGAATGGCGTGGCCAAGAAAGCGACCTCACGCTCGCGCTTCCTTCGCAAGCCAGCTCGGCTGTCGAGACGGATCTCATGGAGAAATCACTTGGACCGCTCCCGATCCGAAATAGCCTCGTAACACTACACATAAAGCCCTATGAGATCAAAACGCTGGTGGTGAAGTTCTCTCTTTCCCCAACAACATAAAATCGCTGAGGACATCGAGATCACAGAGTGGCTTTCCTCGGTGAACTCGACCCGTGCATTACGTCACAGCCTCAGAAACCCCGCGAGAGCGACAATATGGCAGGTATGCGCGGAGGTGTCTTATGCTCGCCATGCGACTTGTCCGCCTGATTGAAGCTCATGCTGATCACCTTTCGCAGTCTCTAACCCGCCGTCTTGAAAACGATCCCTTCTGCTCGCAATTGCGCAAAGTGCCACGCGGAGAGCTGGAAGCTAGAAGTTGCGAGATCTTCAGCCACCTCACGGATTGGCTTCTGTACAAAACAGAGCACGATCTCGAACAAGCCTACAGAGAGATCGGCGTGCGTCGCGCACGTCAGCAGGTCCCGCTCAGCCACGTTCTATACGCGATCAACGCCACCAAAGAACAACTCTGGGCGTTCCTGCAGGAAGAGGGCGTAGTCACGAAGCCTGTCGAGCTTTTCGCAGAGATGGAACTGTTCCGGTTGCTCGACCAATTCTTTGACAAAGCCATTTATTACCTGGCTGAGGGTTATGAATCGGCGCATCTTGCGAAAACCTCGGTAGCCGCTGCGTAGCTCTCTCTCCGGCTTTCTTATACAGTTGGGACTGTAGCTTCGAGTAGGCGCTACCAAAGTTCTGTCCCGTCCGGTGCCACTCCGGGAGCAACCCACGGTGTGGGCTGCCTATCTAATGTTTCCGGAGACTGTCATGAAAATTGCATTCCTTTCACTTGTCACAATTATTGCCGGGATCTTGGTCGGATGCGGGGCCGGTCATCCGAATCTAAAAAGCATTTCCGTCAGCCCCACAACCGCACAGGCCGCATTGAATGAGGATGTGGTCTTCACAGCCACAGGAAACTTCACCAACAATAGCAGCCGCGATCTGACCCTGGCGGATGGTCTGAGCTGGAAGACGTCCAATAACGCGATTGCTACGATTAACGGCAACACGGGTAGCGCAATCTGCGTCGCTCCGGGAAAGGTCACTGTGACTGCCACCGCGCCGGAAAATCTGCAAATCACCGTAAATAACGGCATCAGCAATACGTCCACGAACGTCAACGGAACCGGCACCCTCAACTGCAGCTAACAAATAGCTTTGGTTCACCACTTCGTCTTAGTACCCACTTTAAAGCCCACGCGGACTTCCGCTCAGTGGTCCGCGTTTGACCTCCTTACTCCGCTTTGTTAGCTTGGAAAGTTTCCCCCGCTACTTGAATTGCTTGCCTGATAAGGCAGAAACGAGATCTCCATGGCTCTGAAATTTCGTGGCGTTGACTTCATTGAATTTGATTCCCTTTTGACTGACGATGAACGCCTGGTGCGCGACACCAGCCGCAAGTTCATTGAAGAAAACCTGGTCCCGATCATTGAAGAGTGCAATCGTTCCGGCAGATTCCCGCGGGAGTTGGTCAAGCCCATGGCCGACCTCGGTTTCTTCGGCGCTAGCCTGAAGGGCTACGGCTGCGCCGGCATGTCCAACGTCGAATACGGCCTGGTGATGCAGGAACTGGAGCGTGGGGATTCCGGTGTTCGCTCATTCGTCAGCGTGCAGTCGGCGCTCGTGATGTATCCGATTTACGCATTCGGCAGCGAGGAACAGAAAAAGACCTGGTTACCGCTCCTGCAAAGTGGCGAAAAGCTCGGCTGCTTCGGCCTCACGGAGCCTGATTTCGGCTCGAATCCCGGCGGCATGCGCACTCGTGCCCGCAAGAACGGAAAAGAGTACATCCTCAACGGCGAGAAAATGTGGATCACCTCCGGCTCGATCGCCGACATCGCCGTGATCTGGGCGAAAGTCGAAAACGAGGACAACCGGATACGTGGTTTCCTCGTTGAAACCAACCGTCCCGGATTCAAAGCCGAAGATATTCACGGAAAATGGTCCCTGCGCGCATCTGTGACATCGGGTTTATCCATGCAGGATGTTCATATTCCGGAGTGCAACGTTCTTCCAGAGAGCGGCGGCCTGAAATCTCCGCTGATGTGTCTCAACCAGGCGCGCTACGGAATTGCATGGGGAGCCGTGGGTGCGGCCATGGCTTGCTACGACTGTGCCCTGCAATATTCGGTTCTCCGTAAGCAGTTTCACGACAAACCAATTGCTTCGCACCAACTCGTGCAGGAAAAACTGACGTGGATGATCAACGAGATCACCAAAGGACAGTTGTTGGTCTTGCAAGTGGGGAGGCTTAAAGATAAAGAGAGAGCCGGGTTTCAGCACATATCTATGGCGAAGCGAAACAACGTCTGGATGGCGCTGGAGTGCGCCCGCATGTCGCGTGACATTCTCGGTGCCAACGGCGTAGCCGATGAATATCCGCTCATGCGCCACATGATGAACCTGGAGTCAGTGAAGACTTACGAAGGTACGCACGATATCCATACTTTGATCATCGGGCAGAGTGTTACCGGGGTAGAGGCCTTCTAGGTGTTTTGCTGTAGATAAATCTAAGGTCCTGCGCTAAGCTGAGTTGGGCACCGGTTCAGTATGCACCGCCTCTCTTCTGCCGTTCTCCTCGTGGCTGCAGTCGTCCTCTTTTCTTCAACATGCGTTGCTAGGCAACAAGAGTGGGTTGAGGTTCGCAGCCCTAATTTCATCGTGGTGAGCAACGCCGGAGAGAAGCAAGCTCGCAAGGCGGCTGTTCAGTTCGAACAGATTCGCGCTGTGTTCCGGGAAACCATCGTTGCCGCCCGTGATCACCCGAGTCCTATGGTGACCATTCTTGTGGTTAAGGACGAAAACTCAATGCGTGACTTACTGCCGGAGTACTGGGCAAAGGGCCACTCGCATCCCGCGGGGCTTTTTATATCGCGGCTGAATTTATTTTTCGCCGCCGTACAGCTCGAAACGCAAGGCGGTACTTTCATACCGGGCCGAAGTCCTTATGAAGCTTTCTATCACGAGTACTACCATGCCTTAAGCTTGCCCTATGTACCAGATCTTCCGCTTTGGCTGGCTGAAGGTCTGGCGGAGTTTTTTGGGCATACCGTCATTGAAGATAAATTTGTAACAACAGGTGAAATAGACCCGCTTCTTCTCGGAATGCTACACAGTACCCCACTGATTCCGTTGAGCACGCTTCTTCAGGTCGATCGTACCTCCGCCTACTACAATGAAGCGAATAAAACGACGGTGTTCTATGCTGAGTGCTGGGGACTGGTGCATTACTTGATGATGGCCGATCGAGGGACGCACCGACCCATGCTCATCGCGTATCTTAACGCGCTTGAGCAGGGTAAAAGCTCAGCTGACGCGATTAGTGTTGCTTTCGGCGACCTTAACAAACTACAGTCCAGCCTTCAGGCTTACATTCGAGACTCCAACTATCAGCGCTTGAGAGTTCCGCCCGTCCAGTTCGACGAAGCCGAACTAACGTATCGCACTCTTTCGGAAGGGGAGGCGCTCGCATACCGGGGAGGCTTCGCTGTGGTTCGCGGCCGCCATCAGGATGGGGCGGCAATTCTAAATCGAGCTCTGCAGTTGGATCCAAACGTCGCCTTAGCCGACGAATACCTTGCTGTAGATGAATTCCTTGGAAATGAGCACGAGAAAGCTCTCGAATCCGCCTCCAAGGCCGTCGCACTCGATCCAAAGGTTTCATTCACTCGCTATTTACGTGCTTTATTACGGACGAGTCATGGAGCTATGGGATCCAGCGATCCACAAATCGAAGACGATCTTCGACAGGCAATCGCTCTTAGTCCGGAATTTGCGCCTCCATATGGGCTTCTGGCGGTCTACCTTGCATCCGGCAACCAAAAACTGGACGAGGCATTAGTGCTGGCGAATAAGGCAATTTCCCTTGAACCAGCGAACTCGAATTATCAGCTTGCCTTGGCACAAGTTCTGATCCGGCAGAACAAATTCGATCAGGCAGATTTAGCGGCACGGCGCGCCATCGCGTGGGCGAGCGATCCGGCGGAAAAAGCTAACGCCGACAATTTTAAGCAGTTCCTGAATAGTTACCGGAAGTTGCAAACGGAAATGGCGTCGGCCGGGGCTGGCACACCACAGATTATCCGGCCTTCAGATGACTCTGCCCGCTTGAACTCTGGTGATCCTTCCGGACCAAAACTCGAAAAAACGAGCGGCGATGTTGCGAGCGGCACAGCGCAGAACCCTTTCAGGGCAAGCATACTCAGGGTGCAATCGAATGTAACTCTCCTCAGCAATCCGTTGGGGGTGGACTTCAGGGCCTATTTCAAGGATCTGATGAACGCGCTTCGCACAAACCTGATGTCATCGGTAAGCAAATTGCCGATCAGTGATCCGAAGGATGTAACACTGGAGCTCTCGATCATGAAAGACGGAACGATCTCTGGAATGAAGATTGCTTCGGCATCTGGCATCGCTGCACTCGATCAAGCGACGCAGGATGCGATTAACGCATCTAGTCCACTCCCGGCTTTACCTCCAACCTTCAAAAGCCCGTCGCTCAAAGTGCGCTTACGATTTGCTTACACAGAAGGCCAGAACTGAATTGGCAAATGCTGCGCCCTCTGCCGATTAATCCATGATGGTGCGCAACGACGCGTGAGAGTCATGGGTGCCCCTGATTTTGAACGCAGAATGTTATGGGCGAGAGACAAGGCAGGTCAACAATGTTGCCATTATCTGCCACTGCCGTGCTATTTGCCCGGCACGCTTAGGCCATTTCTTGCTCTTAGAATGGGAGTAGCTTGAAGAACGCTGACGGGCCAGGTTTACGCGAAACCGTCGTGCCGTTCTCCGACTCAGTTTCGCTGGGGGACCACGCCCGTCAGCTTTAGTTTCCTACAAGGTCATCGGACTTCCGCAGTTTTCTCGTCCCTATTACGAATGCAGAACAAAACCATCATCACCGACCGAGCGGCGATTTGAAACGGGGGCGTATCCGAGTTGTAAACTTGCCGATTGAGCTGCACAGCGGAGAACCAGCAATGAATGCCGAAGATTTCAGACGTTTGGCGCTCACCCTCGAGGGCGCGGAAGAAAGTTCTCACATGGGAAGTCCGGATTTCCGAGTCGGGGGCAGAATTTTTGCGACGCTCGCCTCTATTAAAGAGGGCTACGGCAATCTCATGCTGACAACGGAACAACAGGCGGAATTCGTGGCAGAGCTCCCCAAGGTTTTCCTTCCTGTCCGGGGCGGCTGGGGCCGGATGGGTGCAACCCATATCCGACTAGCTGCGGCAACCGAAGAGGTGCTTGCCGGAGCGCTACGAGCCGCGTGGAAATCGCGTGTGGAAAAGAACTCCAGGGTAGGGCGAAAGGCCGGCGCTCGGAAGAAACCGAACAAGTGAGCCAGTTATCGGCTTTCAGCAATCAGCTAGAACCCCATTTCCTTTGTGCTGCTCTGTGGCCTGTGGTAAGTGACCAAAACCACCGAGTACGCAGGGGAGCACAGAGACGCAACTAAGCGACTCGTAACTCTTTAGTCGGAATTCAAATATATTTTTGCCACCTGATCAGCAATGACTCCGGGGTCGGCCTGCTCTAGATTCGCCAACACCACAATGGTCAGCTTGTCGTCTACGTATCGGGAGATGTGGCTCTTGAATCCCTGCCAGGCGCCGCCATGATCAATCACCCGGTGGCCGTTCTTATTGAGTATCGCCCAACCGAATCCATAATGCCCTGAGTTCGGCTCCCCATTTTTAAGTTTTGTTACAGTCCACATTTCATCGAAACTGGAGCGCTTCAAGAGCCTTTCTGTGTAGAGCGCCGCATCCCATTTCGCCAGATCGAGAATGGAAAAATACAGCGCTCCATCGGCGGTCGTGTTAAGTGTCGGCGAAACCCACTCCTGATTCTTCAATTCTCCTTTAACCAGCCTATAGCCCGAAGCGCGGTTGGGAACAATGTCGGCCTCGCTGATGATTCGTGTTGTCGTCATGCTCAACGGCTGGAAGATTCGCTCCTGCAGGAAATCTCCGTAGAACTTCCCCGTGACCTGATGAATGACGATTCCAAGCGTCAGATATCCAAGATTGCTGTAGCTCCATTTGGTGCCGGGCGGGAATGCCAGCGGAATGCCTTCGACAATCTTGAGCAGTTGCGCTTCCGTGTAATCCCTGCGGAAATCGAAGTTTTTCGGGTAATCCGTGAACCCGGCCGTGTGGCTGAGCAGTTCACGGACCGTGACTGGCTGCCAATTTACAGGGGCACCTTCTAGGTATTTCGTAACAGAGTCGTCAAGCCGGATCTTCCCTTCCTCGACCAGCATCATCACCGCTGTCGCCGCGAACTGCTTGCCAACCGATCCGGATTGAAACACGGTTTCCGGCTTCACCGGAACTTGAAGCTCCACATTGGCCAAACCATATCCCTTTGCGCGCACGATACTGCCGTTGCGCGCAACCAGCAAAGAGATGCCGGGGATGTGCTGCCGCTGAAGCTCAGACTGGATGTAGAGGTCGACTCTGTTATCAGCATTGTCTGTCGTCTGGGCAGCGAAAACCAGCCCGCAGCAAAAGAAACAGAGTGCGAAACCAATCAGGCACGAGCGAGTGACGCTCATCGTTGAAGACATCTTCTCCTCAAAGATTTTGCAAGCAAGTGTCCGATGACCGCCTCCCGAGGCTTCGCCTTGGGATGGGCATCCTCTCACTAGAACAAAATTGACGCCAAATACGCTCCGGCGGGTTCGTTGTAAAGGCCCATCGTCATGAGAGTCATCGGCTGAACAACTTTGAGACCGTTCTCAAGACACCACCGGAACAGACTGGAGTTGCGGGTCGGCACAAGAATACCGGGCCCTTGGAATTCGGTTGCCGCGGCAAGGAGTGCCTGCAAACCCTCATTCGTTCGGGCTACCGCATGACCAGAGAACGCGATGGACGAAGCATAAGCCACGATTTGACCGCCCGCCTCAGCGACAACCGCTGTGTGTTGCTCAATCGCGTCTTTCAGCTCACCACCACGGTCGTGCCCATGCACTCGCAGGCAGAGCTCGTTGCATGCGGCCAGATCACTCTGACCGGCAGACCGCACCTTATATTCGGGATGCGTCTTTAGAATTGGCCGGCCCTGCATGCAAGCAAGCGGCTCGCGCACAACAAACCCGAGCTTGGCGTAAAGGGAAAGTGAGCGATTGTGGAAAGCCGCCTGAACCAGACGAATACCCGCAAATCTTTTCCCCCTCGCGCGATCTATCGCCGCTTGCATCAATTGGCGTCCGACAGCCCTGTTTTGCGCATTGGGATCAATGGTGATTGGCCCAACGCCGGCAATCGCGGTTCTCTCGTCAAGGCAATTGCTTCCAATAAGCTTTCCGTCCTGCTCCGCAACCACACAAAAGAATCCCGGGTGCGAAAACATGGTCGAGAGCACCTGGGTCGAAACTTCCGGTGTGGGAAAATCCGGAGGAAAATTATGCTCGCCGGCTATTGTGCTGAAAGCTTCGAAACAGATTCTTCCGCACACTTCCGCATCGTCCGGAGTGGCGCGGCGAATGACCACATTCTCGTTGTCGGGAAACGTTTGCGGCTGCGCTGCCATTGTGTAATCCTCCTCGCACGTTCCGACAAACTCAGGCCTGACCAAACCCAGGCTGCCATAGTAGGCAGGTCGTCAGGTAAAGTCAAAACTCTGCACGAGCCACCGGGACGCAGGCACGCTGGACAACCTCTGTAGTTTTTGTGGCTTGTTTTCAGCATGTTGCAGGAATTATCTCAATCAACCATTCATGGGCACACTGGCGTTTGCAGAAATACGACTGCGACAGCCAGTAAACGCGACTTTCCCAACAAGCCATTGTTGACCTAAATCACAGACGGGCATAAGATTTCGCACTCAGGACAGCACCGTGTCCGCAGCAGCGCTTTCCCCCGACGGTGCGAGCAATCCAAATCCGCGACCGAGCACGACTGGACCGCCGGTATATGGGGACACCAAAATCGGAGTTCGTAATCCCGCTCACCGAACTCTCCGGAATCTTGCTCTCCCAGCAAGAAGTCATTCCACGCGCGCAAGCAATTGCTGAGCAGGCTGCGGACTTTGTTCCCGGTTGCGCCGTGGTCGTGTATGTCATCGAGGATCAAGGCAATCCTGCCTGGACCGCTAAAGCCATCGTGGGTGAAGTCGATGTCAATGACGTCATCGACTTCGATCACGGCCCCTTGGGTGTAGTTGCAGATAGCAAGAACTTGCAAGTGTTCGAGGGAATGAACCTGAAGCGGGAGGATTACGCTCACCTCGACACACGACGGACCGTGATCTCCCTTGCGTATGTTCCTTTGCTTGTTAAAGGCACGTTAGTCGGCACGATTGAGCTGATCAGCTACCAGGCACCGTTTCCACCCTCTTCGCTGAAGCATATTGGGGCGATTGCGGAGATTGCTGCGCCGGCGATAGCGGGGGCATTGGCCTATGAGAGCGAACGCAACACCAGTCTGCAGTCGATCAGCCGCGTGGCGCAGATGTACGACCTCGAAAAGGTTTTCAATTCCAACCTCGAGCTCGACTCCCTGCTGGATGCGATCGCCTCGAAGTTCCACGAGATCCACAGGTGCCAGGCAGTGAACGTTTGGATGGTCGACGGCGATGCCGTGAAACTGGTTCGTCGTGCTGGCGAAGATACGACAGTTGAATTGGAGAGCATACAGAATGCGGGCGAGGGCATCGCCGGAGATGTCTCGGATTCCGGTGAGCCCGTTTTGATCGATGATCCGGACGACGCTCGGCTACAAAAACGGAATGCGCCGGCCGGAGAACGTGCAGTCTTCTCGCTGATTGCCGCGCCACTTATGGACCGCGAATCCCTGGTTGGAGTGGTCGAAGGAATCAATCGTCTGGACGGGCTGCCATTTGACGAAGACGACCAGTTTCTGCTGACCAACATCTGCGAAACCGCAAACAATGCCCTGCACAACGCCAGCCTCCTGATGGCCGAGCGCAAGGTTGAGATTTTAGAAACGCTCGTGAGGGTCAGTCGCGAGATTACTTCAACCCTCGACATCAACCGCGTCCTGCAGGCCATTGTCAATGACACCCAGGCGGTTCTTTCCTACGACCGGGCCGCCATTGCTCTTGAGGAGCGCGGCAGTCTGCACCTCAAAGCAGTCTCCGGCTCGCCGCAGATCAATACCAGCGACCCAACGATCAAGCTGCTGAAAGAGATGTTGGAATGGGCCTCGCTTTCCAACGAGGAGATTCACGTCACTCAACATGGTGACGAAATTGAGGTCTCGCGCGAGGCTAGCCGCGCAAAATTCAGCGAATACTTTTCCGTTACCGGCGCACGGGCCTTCTACGCATTGCCGCTCGACGATGATCAGGGCCCGCTGGGAATTTTGTCATTCGAGAGCAGCGACCCCGATTTCATGACTCGCGCACATTTCGAGGTGGTGCGCGTGTTGGCCGCTCAGGCTACGGTAGCGCTCCGCAATGCTTCGCTGTATCGCGACGTTCCGTTCATCGCTGTTCTCGAACCGGTTCTTGAGAAAAAACGCCGTTTTCTGGCCATGGAACGGAGCCGGCGAATACTTCTGCTGGTGAGCGCCGCCGCCGTTGCCTTATTCCTGGTTGTATTCCCCATTCCGATGCGCTTGGCGGGAGATGCTACCGTTGCGCCTTTCCGCAAAGCGCAGGTCACGTCACCACTCGACGGAATTGTGAAATCCGTTTACGTGCGCGAAGGCGATCGCGTTCAGACGGGTGCGGTCCTCGCCGATCTCGAAGACTGGGATCTGCAGTCTGCAATGGCGGCCGCAAATGCAAAATACACTACCGCAGTTGCGGCGACGAATCGCGCGCTCGCGGCCAACGATGGTACCGAAGCCGGCATCCAGCGCGTCGAGGCAGATTACTGGTCAGCTGAGTTGAAGAGGGCTGAGCAACGACTAGAAAAAACTCACTTGCGTGCGCCGTTCGATGGCATTATCGCCACGCCGCATCTCGAGAATTTTGTCGGGCGGCATTTGTCGCCGGGAGACAGCTTCCTGGAAGTAATCGATGCCCGCGAATCAAGCATCGACCTCGCAATCGACGAGCAGGATTCCGTCCTTTTGCAACCCGGACGGCGCGCTACGATCAAGCTGGATGCTTTCCCGACCCGCAGCTTTCCAGGCGAGGTGCAGATCGTAAGCCCGATCAGCAGCGTAGAAAACGAGAACAAAATTTTTTATGCTCGTGTACTCGTATCTAATCCCGACGGCGTTATTCGCGCAGGGATGCATGGTCGCGGCAAAGTCATGGCTGGCTGGAGGCCCGTCGGATACGTTTTCTTCCGCCGGCCTGCGATGTGGGTTTATTCGAAATTGTGGTCATGGTTTGGTTGGTAGCGGCACCGGAGGTCGCGCATGATGTTCAGATTGATGCTTCTTATCGGCGTAATCACCCTCTGCCTTGGGTGCGATGATTCGCGGCCGAGCGTCGTCGCTGCCAGCACCAACGCTCCTGCGCAACCTTTGGCATCTGCAAAGGCAGCCACGGAGCCCGTGTTTGTCGCCTCGGGGCCTCTTATTGTTGAGAACCAGGTCGATGTAGACGCCCAGAAGGAAGGCACTATCGCCAGCATTGCCGCCGATACAGGTACTCGGGTGCAGACGGGAGAAATCCTCGCTCAGTTGGATGACCGTCAAGCGCGCGCCAACCTGGAAGCAGCGGCAGCTCGTACGCGCAGCACCGAAGCCGATCTTCACAACTGGGAGGCGGAGGCCAAAGTCCTGGACGCTGATCTTCGTCGAGCGGAAAAACTTTGGGAAGCCGGGGTGATCCCTCAGGAGCAGATGGAACACGTCCGGTACAAGGCCGAATCCGACCACTGGGATGTCGAAAGGGTTCAACAGCTGCTAGTTGATGCGCAAGCCACCGAACACTCGCTTCAATTGGAACTGGAGAAGACGAAAGTCGTTGCTCCATTCGATGGCATCGTGGCCCGCCGATACGCGCGAGTCGGGCAAAAGATTGCGGTCGGGGATCGGCTCTTCTGGGTTACCGCCGAATCGCCCCTGCGCGTCCGTTTCACGTTACCCGAGACTTTCATGGGCCGCATCAGCAAAGGGCAGCACTTTGCTTTGACATCTCCTGACATCCAGAGTCAGCAGTGGAACACTGCCGTCGTCCAGATCAGTCCGGTGGTGGATCCGTCCAGCGGCACGATTGAGGTTTTGTGCGAAGTCCTTGGCCCACCCGCTGGGCTGCGCCCCGGGATGACCGCGAACGTGCGCGTTCCCACCAATGAATCTCACTGAAGCCCTTCATGTCGCGCTGCCCGATCTGCCTTCCCGGTCGGGCCGCAAACGCTGTCCTCGGCTGCATCCCAAAATCGTCGCGCGTCCCCAGATGGAGGACGGAGAAAAGGTCATTTATGCGATCGTCTCCGGCGCAAACCAGCTATACCGGTTCACGCCGGAGCAGTGGGAGTTGGTACAGCTTTTTAACGGTCAGCGTTCCTACGAAGACGTTTCCAAAACCTACAAGGAACGCACCGGGGTTTATTTCTCCCCGGAAAACATTCGCGAGTATGTCAGTGAGCTCGACGAGATTTGGTACACCTCGCCACAGGAACCGAATGTTCTCGCTGCGGAAAAAAGTGCAGACGAACGACATCGCCGGGCAGCGCAGAATTCCCAGGACCTCACCACCATTACCGTCGGCCATTGGGATCCCGACACTTACCTGACCTGGTTACATGAGAAGGTCAAATTCATCTACACGGGGTGGTTCACTTTCCTGACGCTAATGCTCTTCACCATCATGGCGCTGATTTTTATTGACCGCTGGGGCGAGATCGGCAGTGACACCCTCCAGTACTACAACTTCACCGAGAAGGGGCTGGCAGACATCGTCGAATTCTGGTTACTGTTCTGCTTTCTGGGCTTCTTCCATGAATCGGCGCACGGGCTGACCTGCAAGCACTTCGGCGGCGAGGTTCACAAGATGGGATTCCTTCTTTATTACCTCGAACCCTGTTTCTTTGTAGACGTGACCGAGGTCTACATATACGCCGGGAAATGGGCGCGAATCGCCACTTCCATCGCGGGTATCTGGGTAGAACTGATCTTTTGCTCGTTTGCCTCAATTATCTGGTGGGGTACGCCGGCAGGTACTCCAATTCACGAGTTTGTTTACAAGATCATGCTGGTTACCGGTGTTGGAGTCGCTGTCATCAACCTCAACCCCTTGATCAAACTGGATGGCTACTACATTCTTTGCGAGCTGACTGGGATCATCGCGCTGAAGGAAGACTCGACAGCATTTGTATCCAGTTGGTGGAAAAAGAACGTTTGCGGTCTTCCGGTGGAAGTTGAGTTTGTGCCGCGCCGGAGGCGGGTGCTGTTTGCGTTCTACGCCATTGCTTCGGGCATTTACAGCTACACGCTTTTATATGTGGTCGTCAAATTTAGCTATCACGTTTTTCAGAAATACTCGCCGGAATGGGCGTTTCTTCCCGCCTTGTTGATCGCACTGCTGATTTTCAAATCACGTATTCGTACGCTGGTGAGATTCATGAAAACCCTTTACCTCGATAAAAAAGAGCGCCTCCGGGCCTGGCTTATGACTCCGCGTGCGGCGCTCGTGACAGTCCTGATCGCGGCATTTGTGTTCGTGCCAATCTGGCCGGAGACACGTACCGGACGCTTCAGCCTGGAACCAATTCAAAAAGCGACCCTTCGAGCAATCATTCCCGGAGAAGTCGTCTCGGTGCTGCCAACGGAGGGCCAGCGGATAGCTGCTGGAATGGCGCTGATCAAGCTTCGGAATCTGGCACTTGAGAGTCACGCAGCGCAAGTCACGTCGGAATGGCACGTTGCTTCGTTGCGGGCAACCGAAGCACGGCTTCGTTATGCGGATTACAGCCGGGCAGAACGGGAGC
>JAFAGX010000221.1 GCA_019237515.1 Acidobacteriaceae bacterium | reverse complement strand
GTCCTATTCCTGGATGAATTGCCAGAATTCCCGCGGAATGTGCTCGAGGTCATGCGCCAGCCACTGGAAGACGGAACGGTCTGTATTGCGCGAGCTGCGATGTCGCTGACGTTTCCTGCGCGATTCATGCTGGCGGCCGCCATGAATCCGTGTCCATGCGGTTACTTCAACGACCGCACGCGCGAGTGCCACTGCTCGCCGCCCATGATTCAACGCTATATGTCAAAAATTTCCGGGCCGCTGCTCGATCGGATTGACATACATATCGACGTCCCGGCGGTGAACTATAAGGAAATGCGCTCGGGAGTTGAGCCGGAGGGTTCCGCCGCGATCCGGACCAGGGTGATGCGGGCGCGAGGCTTCCAGTTAAAGCGATTCGCAGCTTCCCCGCGTGACAAGCTCTATTGCAACGCGCAGATGGCTCCGCGGCATATTCGAGCGTTCTGCGAACTTTCGGCCGACTGCGAGCGCCTGCTCGAACGAGCCATGGTGCAACAAGGACTCACCGCCCGCGCCCATGACCGCATTTTGAAAGTCGCGCGTACCATCGCGGATCTCGAAGGAGAAGTCGCGCTCCAGCCTAAACACATCGCCGAAGCGATTCAGTACCGGACTTTGGATCGCACCTTCTGGGCGTGATGTCCGGTCTGCATTCCCCACTGTGGTTGGCTTCCGAGCAGATCAACCACAGAGGACACAGAGGTTCACGCAGGCAGGATCACTACTGATGCGCTTTCTGGTACTCCGAAGGGACTTTGGTGTATCCCGACGGAACGTTGAACAGCGCAGGGTCGATCGAAGCGGACGAGAAATTCGTCATTTCAATGCTTGTCTCCATGAGGACCGCCCAAGTTTGAGCCGGCGGTTGCTGAGCTGCTTGCTGTTGATCTTTCTTTTTGTGAAATCCGCCGAAGCCACCAAAACTTGGCAGGCCCATTTTGCTCGTGATTTTATTCTCTGCAGTTGATGTGGCTGCGTCAGTGGCTGCACTCGAAGCGGCTTGGCCGACATTTGGGCCATTGGATTGTGGCAACGCGGCCTCAGAATCCGCGGGCAGGAAACTGCCGTCAGTCGTGGACCCCATGCGCATGACCTGCGACACCGGAACTCCGTGCAGCTTCGACATTTCTTTCGCCATGTCAGACATGCCCGTAAACATTCCGGGCTGCGCCTGAAGTGTCTGAGGTGTCATCAATGCAGGCATCGCATCACTGTAGCCCCTTTCCATTTTTGCGGCCATGCGTTCATCGAAGTCGTGGATCTCACTGTAGCCGGGAATTTCTGGCACCATCCACATATCGTTGTTCATTGCCATGTTGCCGCTTTGTCCTGACTGCTTGTCTTTTGCCTCGAGGGACATTTTCAAGATTGTCTGTTTGGCACTGAGACCCGCGACCGGTTTGCTGAGACCGGTGTTGTTCACGCTTACTTTGAAGTGCATCTCCGGTGGTGGACCGCTCGGAGGTGGAGTCGCTTGTTGTGGAGCTTGCGGCTGCGCTTGCTGTTGCTGTGCCTTCTTGGCCGCCTCCTCCATAGCTGCTTTCATTTCCTGAAACGTGGTCACCGAATACTGTTTTTTTACGTGATCGATGTTTGTGATGGTTTCGTGGTCAAGATCAATGATCTCGGTGCTGTCTTTCGTGATATGGGCTTTCCTGTTTCCTTTCACAAGGATGGTGCTATTGACCGGGTCGGTGATCTGGCGTGCATTCTTGCTGAAAGCGCCCATAAGTTTTGTCATGCTAACGAGAGAACCACCAGTGATTTTGGTGGTCTCGTCGTAACGGAAATCAGCGAAACTTGCGGTTGGAACAGCTACAGCGAGTGCAATCAGCAAACATCTCCGCAACTGCATAGTGAATCCCCCTGGGTAGATGTCTCGCAAGGCCTTCTCCTGCTTTGGCCTGCAAGAAACGAATGATTTTACACCGGTCGGGAATGCTGGATCAGCGAAATCGGTTCTGGGCCGGGCGTTCGGACTATCTTGAGGTACTGGAGGCTGGTTGATTAGCACTGCGTTGCGACATGTAGTCCCTCAGGGCATCTTTCCAGTGAGGCATAACTATGCCGTAGCGGTTGAGGCTAGCAGGCGACAAAACCGAATATTTAGGACGTTCGGCTGGCCGGACGAATTTGTCACTGGTAGTCGGACGGACCTCAGTGTTAAGACCTGCTGAGCGCACGATCTCGCGCGCGAATTCGAACCAGGTGCAGTCACCTGAATTTGTGGCATGCACGATGCCTTTGGCGTCCGCATGGCAGAGCGCAACAATCGCACGCGCCAGATCAGGCGCATGAGTTGGCCTTCCACGCTGGTCATCGACCACATCAATTGCTGATCGTGAAGATGCAAGCTTGAGAATCGTATCGGGAAAGCATTTTCCGCCTATTCCGAACAGCCACGACGTGCGGACGATGCATGCGTCGGGAGAGATGCGAGTGATCTCTTCTTCTGCCTGTGCTTTGGATCTGCCATACACACTGCGTGGGGCGCGGGGGTGATCGGTTTCGTAAGGTGTGGCACTGAGGCCGTCAAACACATAGTCTGTGCTGATAAATAAAAGCCGTGCACCAGATTCTTTGGAGACTTTTGCCACATTGACAGCGCCGTGCCAATTCACCGCAAATGCCAACTCCTGATTGCTTTCGCATCCGTCAACATCGGTATAGGCGGCGGCGTTGATTATCCATTCGGGCCAAGTGCTTGCGACTACTCGGCGAACCCGTTCAATGTCTCGAATATCGATGTCCTTGGAACCGAGGCCAACGACCTCATCCGCTTTCCATTCCCGCAATAACGCTTTGCCAAGCAGACCCGTCGCGCCGAAGATTGTGATTCGCATGCAAAACTAGTTTCCCACATAACCCAGTGGAGATCAGGAGTTGCAAACTGCCTAGTGACGGGCATTTGCCCTCGAGAAGTCACGCCAGCAATACGGGCCTCTTCCTAAGTCTTTTGGCATCAACATCGCGGCGGTCTTTGTCAGTTGTCCTTCGCGTGCACAGATAACAGGCGGACAGAGCGGCGCGAGCTGTTGCCTGGAGGAGGCGTGCATGTCGGTTGCATCGGCGGGAAGAATACTTGCGGGGATCACACTTTTGGTAATGATCCTCGCCTCGCGAGATACTGTGAATGCAACCAGCCTCACCTCGCAATTCAAAATGCAGGCGCAAGCCACGTGCGAAACCGAAATGCTGCGTGAAATGGATGCCCACGAAGTTTTCTCCGGCAAGGGTTACGAGGTGTTGACCGAAACCGCGCGGGCGTATCGCCGGGCAATTCCGCACATCTATATCTTTCCTGGAAGTCTGAACATGGCTTATATCGCTGGCAGCAGTGCCGTAGATGGACGAGGCAAGATTGTGGTGGGGCAGCAGGCGATCGAATTATTTGACAAAGTTTCGCTGAAAGGCTTCATGGGCCACGAGATGGCGCACCTGGTAAGCGACAAAGCGGTACGGGGATGCAACGACTACATCGTCCGCAATCCCCAGACCGAAGCCGATGCTGACGCCCTGGCGGCGCGAACCCTCGGAAGGCGGCCCGTCCAGGCCTTCTTGGAACGGGTACTGGTACTCACCGAAGGCCAGAACTGGGACGCAAAACGGCGGCTTGAAGTTCTGCAGTGAGTTCACGCGGTTGTCGAGACCGGGCATGAGCAGAAGAAGCGCTTACAGCAATGTTCGTCCGCTACAATGGCACTATGGCAGAGCGGAACCTTCAGATTGTCAGATTCATTGGGGACACGCCGAGTGTAGCGTATTGTGACGTGTGCCGTCTGACGTTTCGAACCCGACAGGAATTTCTTCTCGACAGCGAAAAAGCCAGGCAGCAGCTTACGCAGGATTTTGAGAAGCATGAGTGCAAGCCCGAGCCCGGGGCCGTGGACGAAGCCCTAACCCGCATTCGCTAACAGTGATAATCGAAATAGGAAGTTGCGGTCAGTTCTGCGGCCGTGCGGTGGCCGCGTCAGCCGAGGGGGAAGGTGCAGTCGTCGAATGTGCTTGTGGTTGCGAAGTCATTGCACTCTCTGGGTTGAGTAAATGCTCATTGTTCGGCCCAAGACCGAGTTTGATGAGTGCCCGCGAATCTGGTGTGGTCTTGCTTTGCCAGCCGTTATCGGCTTGATACTTCTGCATCGCAGCTTGGGTGGCGTTGTCCCACACACCCGATGCCTTGCCGTTTAGGTAGTGTTCTCGAATGAGGGCCTGTTGAATCTGCAAAGCGCGATCGTGATCAATTCGCTGCTGGCCCCGGCGAGAGCTTCTGCGGGACTTTCGATGTGTGCTCTTCTTATGACTGGTGCTTTTAACCGTGGGCTGGCCAGTCGTAGGAGTGGTGATTTGCTGCTTTGAAGTATCAGTGGCGCGCGCAAGCGTAGCTGCCAGCAACAGAGAGCAGGCTGCAATCACGATCCTTCTTGCGTCCGAGTCCACCCGATTCCACCTTGAATAAAAGAGACTGGCAAGGGCTATCATCGCGATTTCCAAGCCCTGATGCCAGTCTCTAAGGTACAAGCCACTTACGGCAGGGTACCGGCCAAAAAGATGGTACCGTCTTGCCTGCCGGCCCCGCGCTGGCGCACGAGGAATACCACGTCCTGACCGCTCTTTAACGATGAGGCAACCCGGTTGAATTCGTCCTCGGAATTCACTGGCTGCTTGTTGATTTCGAGGATTACGTCACCGCGCGTGAGGCCAACATCATCGCCAAAAGAGCCAGGTTTGACGTCGCGCACAATGATGCCCTTGCCGGCGGGAATGTCGAGACGGTCTGCATAATCGCTGGTAACTGCTCCGACCGAGAGCCCCAATTTACTGGCTTTCGGTGTGGCCTCCTCGCCGCCTTCTTCCTCTTCACCAAGCCGTGAGGCAAATAATTTCGCACGATCGGCAACGGTTACCGTAGCTTCCTGACTCTTGCCATTGCGAGTAAACCCGAGCGTAACCTTGCTGCCGGGCTTCCGGCTCGCGATGTCGGAAACTAACTCATCCCCGTTTTTTACGGGCTTGCCATCGACGGTGGTGATA
>JAFAGX010000176.1 GCA_019237515.1 Acidobacteriaceae bacterium | reverse complement strand
CGTGCCCGGTGTTTGGTGGGGCTCCATAGAATCACAGAACCTGCTTGGTTGCTAGAAAAGGGCGGTACACACCGCCCTTTTAATTGGAGTCCGCTTGTCCGCCTCCAACAAGACGCTCTTGAGTTTCGCGGCCGGCGACGTTTCATCCCTCCCGTTCGGTGCGAGCGCCCCGCAGAAGTTATAATGCTGCGATTGGGGGTGCAGACCACTGAACGTCGACCATCGACGAATCCGGTGCACCGGTTGGCGAACGAAGTGGCCCTGTGTGGCTCTCCTCGCGGGCTCGGTTCTGACGACCGGCTGCTCGAACTTCCGGGCGAATAGCGCGAAGGCTTCTTTCTCCAAGCCGGTTCCCGTGCATGTCTATCCAGTAGCAGAGGAAACTACCAGGCGGAGGATACAAGCTGTCGGCTCTCTGTTTGCTTTGGAAGAGAGTACCTTGAGCGCACAGGTCGAGGGTCGCGTCGACAAGGTCCTGGTAGACGTCGGCGACACCGTGAGCGAATCGCAACCTTTGGTTCTGCTCGACCCGAGAGAGCTTCAGTTCGAACTCGAACGCCAGCAGGGAATCGTGAAGCAGGTGCGAGCCCAACTGGGGATTGGTCCGAACGATCCTCCTCCCACTGATCCCAAGAAAATTGCCTCGGTCCAGCGAGCCGAGGCCGACCTCTTCGACGCCGACCGGAAGTATGCTCGCGCGAAGGAGATGTTCAAAGATAACCTCATTTCCCAGCAGCAATATGACGAAGCCGCGAGCCGATACGAGAGCACAAAGGCGACCTATGATCTCGCGCTGCAGGAAGTGAACCGGCTCAAGGCGCAGTTGATTTCGAGCGAGGCCAGCGCGGCTTTGGCGGAGAAAAAGCTGAGCGACGCCACCATTCGGGCGCCTTATCCGGGCGCGGTTGAAACCAGAAATGTTCACCCGGGAGAGTATCTTCGCCTGCAAAGTCCGGTTCTGGTGCTGGTGCGGACCGACCGCCTGCGCGCGAGGCTTGCGGTTCCCGAACGCTGGGCGGGCTGGGTAAAGGAAGGGGCGACGGTTGACCTTCATTTGGAGGCGTTCCCCGGTGAAACGTTTGAAGGACGCATTTCGCGCATCAATCCGACTGTCTCTCAGGATTCGCGGACCTTCGAGGCCGAGGCTCTCCTCAACAATGCCGCCGGTCGGTTGAAACCCGGATTTTTTGTTCAGGCGTCGATGCCCAGTGAGCGAGAGGACAAAGCGATTTTCGTCCCCGAGCCGGCTGTCAATTACCGCTACGGCGTGTACAAGGTTTTTCTGGTGCATGGCATTCACGTTTCGGAGAAACAGATTCTTCCGGCCGGACAAACCGAAGATCAGAAGGGACAACGCTTTGAAGTCGCCGACGGTCTGAAGCCGGGAGACCGGGTAGCCGTGCCCATTTCCGGTGACCTGCATGAGGGCGATACGGTCGAGGAACAGGTCGAGACCTCGCCCGCCGCCCGCTGAAACGACTGAGCACCCTCATACATGAAACTCGCCGAAATCTGCGTCCGGCATCCCGTTTTTACCGTGATGCTGATCGCCTTTCTGTTGACTCTCGGCGTGTTTTCCTATCGCGGGCTGGCCGTAGACCTCTTTCCAAAAGCCGATCCAGCGACCGTAAACATCGAAGTGCGACTTCCCGGCGCGACTCCGGAAGAGATGGTCACCGGTATTGTTCTTCCCTTGGAAGATGCGGTTTCTTCGGTGAGCGGCATCGACGAAATGAGTGTCTACTCCTCCGAAGGCGTGGCCGAGATTACCTGTACCTTCGTTTTGGAGCGCGACATTGACGGCGCCGCCCAGGATATTCGAGAAAAAGTTGCGGCCGCGCTCAATCGCTTGCCCCGCGAAACTCTTCCCCCGGTCATCACTAAAGAAGACCCGCAATCCGATCCGATCATGACTCTGCTGGTAAGCGGGCCGATGAGCCGGCGGGAATTGACCGAGATCGCGGACAAGCAGGTGAAGCGAGCCATTCAGACCGTCGACGGTGTCGGCAGCGTGGAACTGAATGGCGGCCAGGCCCGCCAGATCCGCGTGCTGCTCGATGCCCAGAAGCTCACTTCGCACAACTTCACGGTGCTCGATGTGCGCAATGCCCTGCAGCGGGAGAATATCGAAGCGCCAGGTGGTCGAATTATCACCGGACCGCAGGAACTGGGATTGCGAACCCTGGGACGCGTCACTTCCGCCGACCAGTTTCGCGAGATTGTCGTCGGAACCCATGGCGGAATACCGGTCCGCATCCGCGATGTTGCGCAGGTTGTAGATGGCGCGCAGGAATTGCGCACTTGGTCGGCATTGTTCACTCACGCAAGCCCGGGACAGGATGTGGTGAGCATCCAGATTCTTCGCCAATCGGGAGCGAACACCGTCCGCGTAGCAGACGACGTGCGCAAGCAAATCGATGCATTGCGATCACAAATGCCTCCCGGCGTTCAGCTTCAGGTTGTGCACGATATCTCCGACTTCATTAAAGCGTCGGTTCATTCGCTGCTCGAACACCTTATTCTGGGCAGCATTCTTGCCAGCGCAATCGTCTGGCTCTTCATTCGGAACTGGCGCGCAGTGCTGATCGCTGCCGTAGCCATTCCCAGTTCTATTATCGCGACCTTCACTCTGATGCGAGGGATGGATTTTTCCCTCAACAACATGACTCTTTTGGCCTTGACGCTGGCGGTGGGAATCGTCATCGATGACGCCATCATCGTGCTGGAAAACATTTTTCGCTTTATGGAGGACAAGCGCCTCGATCGCGTCCACGCGGCCATCGAGGCTACTCAGGAGATTGGCTTGGCGGTGATGGCCACCACACTTTCCCTAATCATCATCTTCCTGCCGATCGCCTTTATGACCGGATACGCCCGCAAGTATGTGAACTCATTCGGTTGGACCATGGCCATAGCAATTCTAGTCTCCCTGCTTGTTGCTTTCACGCTCACGCCCATGATGAGTTCCCGCCTGCTGCGAGTGAATGAAGCAGACAGAAAGTCGCACTCCCATGGGTTCTCGCTAATGTTAGAGAACTTCTACTTGAGGATGTTGCGCTGGTCGCTCGACCACCGATTCGTCTTAGTAATAATCTGTATCGCTACCTTTCTTTCGACCTTCGGTCTTTATCATCTGGTAGGGCGGGATTGGATTCCAGCCGACGACCAATCCGAACTACAGAGTTCATTCACTTTGCCCGAGGGCACCTCGCTAGAAAAAACCAGTCAGATTGCGTCCGATATGGCGCGCCGCATCTCCAGCATGCCGGAAATCGCCTTTGTGCAAAGCTATACTCACGGACCTACCAATCACGCGCACCTTTTCATCGGCCTGGTGCCGCGCAGCCAGCGCAAGTTGACCCATGAACAAATGGCAACCAGGGTTCGCGGGATCCTCGCCAACTATCACAACGTCACGTACAACGTTCGCTTGCCTTCCGTACTTGGCGGCGAGATTTATTTCCCGATCTCAGCCGTGATCCGCGGTCCGAGCCTCGATCAATTAGCTGACATTAGCAAGAGAGTGGCCGATCGGATGCGAAATTATCCGGACTTGGTCGATATCAATCCCAGCTTGAATCTCAATACGCCAGAACTGCAGGTGAAGGTTGACCGGCAACGCGCCGCCGACATTGGAGTGAGCATGACCGATATCAGCGATGCGGTCCGGCTGTTCTATTCCGGGGACGATGAGATTACGCGCTTCAAGGAAGGCTCTGAGCAGTACCCGGTCACGATGCAACTGCTGCCCGAGCAACGTGACAATCTCGACGTGCTGAGTCGAATGATGGTGCCCTCGTCTAAGCTGGGGCAGGTTCGCCTGGAGAGTGTGGCTAACATTGGGCGCGGTTTCGGTCCGGCAACCCTGTGGCGATACAACCGTGAATTTCAGGTTAGTGTGTATGCGAACGTCAGCTCGGGTTACCCTCTCGATCTTGCAGCCGCGCACACGATTCAGTCCATCCAGGAAGAAGGGCTTCCCGCCGGATATTCCTATTTGTTCTCGGGCCAGGTAAAAGTTCTCGAAGAAACGACCTGGAACCTTCTACTGGCGATGCTTCTGGCTTCCGTCTTCATGTACATGGTTCTGGCGGCCCAATTCGAAAGCTTTTCGTACCCGTTCATCATCATGCTGACGCTTCCATTAAGCGTTCCCTTCGCCCTGTTGTCTCTGTGGATCACCGGTCGCGCGCTGAGCCTCTGGAGTGCGCTTGGCATGTTCCTGTTGTTAGGAATTGTGAAGAAGAACGGAATTCTGCAGGTCGACTACACCAATCGCCTGATGCAAACGGGTATGACCCTGCGGGATGCGATTCTTGAAGCCAATCGGGTGCGCTTGCGGCCGATTCTGATGACAACCCTATCGATCATCGCGGGCTTGATCCCGGTTGCAGTCGGGATCGGTGCCGGCTCCGAACAGCGTGCATCAATTGCCGTGACCATTATTGGTGGCCAGACGCTATGCCTGCTGCTGACCTTATTGGTCGTTCCTGTTGCCTACTCTTATTTCGCGGAATTCGAAGCCTTGCCGTGGCGAGAATGGCTCAGCCGGTCTTTCAGCCTTAAGCAAAGAGCTCGCGCGCCCGAGGATAACGTCTAACCGAAGCCGTCACCGGATCAGCAAATTTGGCGGGAGCATCGCTACCCGCCAAATATTCGCGTGCACGAAGACCGCGGTCGAACTTCTCAGACTGACAGCAGGCGATGGAAGAATGTGCGATAGCGCTGTAATGCGAGGCGCAGGTCCTCCGTGGAAACTTTGTCGCCCCGGTCCCACTGCTGCTCAAGCTTGGATCGTTCCTCTGCAAAAACTTCGGCTAGCCGCTTCATTGCGGATGCTACGAGACCGTCGGCTTGTTCTACAGCCTTGCGTGGCTCATCCACAAAATCCGTTTGGATCCTGTTCCAGCGATCTCGCAGATCTCCCAATTCGTTCTCAGGAAAAAGGGGCGGGCCGCCGTCTCGCATCGATGAACGCTCGCTGTCCCGTTCGGACAAGACTGGCTTGGGTGCCTGGGGATCAACCGCCTTAGGCTGACCGCTCGCGAGGTCGGCAGTAGTAAGTTGCTCTTCCGGGCGATCTTTTTTCAGAGGCGTAGCCATATTCTATGCTTCCTTTCTTTTCAAACTGTGATCATGAAGTAGTTCTTCGAATAAAGTTTTGTAGTGGACCATTGCCTTTCGCAGATCTTCTGTACCTGCTTCTCCCCGACTGTGGCGGAGCGCAATATCGTGGGCAGCGCGATAGTTCTCGACAACCACGGGATGATCAACCGAAATGTCGGCAGCCCGCTGATCGAAATCGCCGATGGGATAGCCGCGGGATTGCATGACGTCGGTGACGAGACTGTCGGCCAGCGTCACCGCTCCTCGCGGGTCGTCGACAAACTGTCTCTGCACTTCATTCCAGCGGTATTCGAAGCTTGACCGGTCGGCTGGCGACAAAGAACGAATTTTGAATTTTTCGCGACGTTTCTCGCGAAATTCGAGTACCCCTTCGGCTTTTCGAGCATCGCCTTGCTGTCTCACGACGCGGTCGTATTCCGGTCCAAATCGCTCTCGCAATTTCTCGCTGCGCCGCTTGCGTGTGAAAAGGAAGCCGATGACTGCCAGGACGACTACCGCAATTGCCAGGACAATGATCAGCAGTTGAATGTGAGTCATGCACCCTCCCTACTGAACACGTGCAGGCTTGAGATTCGTAGCAAGTTGGAGATGTTGTACGTGAGCGGACTTTGCACCGACGATTATGCAAGCTAGCAAGGCAGAAAACATGACAGGCAGATTTCTGAACTCGTAGGGGTCCTTCGCTGAAGCAGATTGTACGAGGCTGTTGCGGCTACTCAGCTTTATGGTAGCGATGCGTGTGTGAACGACGGCGTACTAGTGTCCGTGCTTTGGTGAGAAGCGCGGACAATGGCCCGCCCTTCGACACCCGAGCTGCGATGCCTGCGGATTTGGCCTCTTGCTCTGACAGGGCATCGCTGTATTCGCTGAACACAATAATCGGCACGGTGGGCTCCAGTTTCTTCAGCACGCGGCTTGCCTCGATACCGTTCATTACTGGCATTGAAAGGTCCATCAGGATCAAGTCGGGGTGCAGGCTCTGCGCCATCTTTACGGCCTCCTGCCCATTGTGCGCCTCGCCGCAAACCTTGAAGTCAGGTTGAGACTTGAACAGCCGGGTGAGCGCTTTGCGCACAAACGTATTGTCGTCGACGATCAATACCGAGCCATCCATGTGCTTTCGATGCAGGGTCCTGGGAGACCCGGTTTACTCGCATTTGCAAAATAATGTGAGTACAACCTTAGATGGCACTTAAGGTGACAAGGGTAGAACCCGGTGCTTCAGCGCTGGATTGCGAACCGCGCTGGGACGAGAAGGCAGGGTGCAGGATAACTAAGCTGCTCGCTCCGCGCTGCTGCTCACCTCATCCGGAAACTTCATCGCAAGATCCTGATCAGACTGCATGCTTTTATGGGGCAGCGCCACGACGAACTCTTTGAGATTCATGTGGGCCGGTCGTTGGATCTGCTTCTGTTCGGTACCGCGCGCAAGAACTGCGCGCTTTCCGGTTTGCTGAATAACGCGCCACATTTCCATGGTGAATGTTGGATTCGCATCCGAGCTACTCTGGTTGTCCCCGCTAAGTTGAGATTTCTCTTGAACGCATGCTAGCGCCATGTCGCCTCGCCCGTTCCGGACAGCTCTCTGTCCAGGAACGTTGCTGCACTGATCAAGGCGAGATGCGTAAACGCTTGGGGGAAATTTCCCAAATGCCGGCCATTGGAACCAAGCTCTTCTGAATACAGCCCGAGATGGTTCGCGTATCCAATGAGCTTTTCGAACAGTAACTGGGCTTTTTCCAACTGGCCCGCGCGGGCCAGGCACTCGACATACCAAAACGAGCATGCGGTGAAGCTGCCCTCACTCCCGGGCAAACCGTCCACGTTTGTTCGTTCCACCTCATAGCGGCGCACCAGGGTATCTTCAACCAGTCTTGTTTCTATCGCTCTCATGGTGGAAAGCCACATAGGATCCACGGGACTAATGAAACGCATCATCGGCATCAGCAGGGCCGAGGCATCCAAGTCTTCCGTTCCTTTGCTTTGAACGAACGCCTGCAGCCGCTCGCTCCAGAAATTTGTAAAGATATCATTGCGAATCTCGTCTCGTGTGCGCAGCCATGCATCGAGGGGTCCGGAAAGAGAACGTTTCTGTGCCAAACGCAAAGCACGGTCGAATGATACCCAGCACATCAAGCGGGAGTGCAGAAATTCCCTGGCCCCTCCGCGAACTTCCCAGATTCCTTCGTCGGGCCGTCGCCAGTTTTTTCCCAGCCAGTCCAGAATGCGGTGGACATCCTGCCACCCGCCATAGGAAATTGGGTCGCCGTATTTATTGGCCATATAAATCGAGTCCATCATCTCGCCGTAGATATCGAGTTGCAGTTGCTCGTATGCCGCATTTCCAATGCGGACCGGTTGCGAATTTTCGTACCCGGAAAGATGATCCAGAGTAAGTTCATCGAGTTTTTGCCGCCCGTCAATGCCGTACATGACCTGCAACGGCCCTCGTTGCGCGTCGTCACCCAGCCGGCCCTTCAACCAATCAATGAATGCCTCCGCTTCCTCGACGAACCCAAGTCGAATCAGCGCATAGAGCGTGAAGGTGGCATCCCGCAGCCAGGTGTAGCGATAGTCCCAATTGCGCACTCCCCCGATTGCTTCCGGCAGAGAGAATGTTGGCGCTGCAATCAACGACCCGTGCTTGCGGCTGATAAGCAGCTTCAGCAATAAAGCTGAGCGGTGCACAATTTCTCGCCACCGGCCCTTATATTTGGATTTTGCGATCCATTTTTTCCAGAAGCGAGATGTTTCATGGAAGCGCATCCCCAAGAGGGCCATTTCCGGTTGTTCTCCCGGCGGACGCGGCGTCCCGAGGACAAATCTTGCGATCTCACCCGCTTGCAATGTGAAATTTGAGACAACATCTTCTCTTTGTTGCGCTAGCGGCGCAGTGGAGTACAGAGCGATCGCCGCTGAGTCATTATCTATTGGGGTAAACATCGCGCGCCCGTCGGAGATCTCGACCCGGTGCTTCGATTTCGCATAATTGAATCGCGGCTGACAACGCATTTGGACTGGAATGTTGCCTCTAATCACGCACACAGCCCGTACGATCTCGTTGGGCTGTTCCCCTTCCAGGGCAATGGGCATGTAATCCGTTATTTCAACTACACCCTCGTCGGCCAGGAATCGTGTCAGAAGGATGTTGGTGTCCGGCAAATAAAGTTGGCGAACCCGTACGTTGGTGAGTTGTGGCTCGATCTGAAACCGGCCGCCCTTCTCGTCATCGAGCAGTGCAGCGAATACTGTCGGCGAATCGAAATCCGGGTAGCAGAGAAAATCGATAGAGCCGTTCGTGCCAACAAGGGCAACAGACTGCATGTTGCCAATGACTCCGTAATTCTCGATGGGCAGATAGCTCATACTGTTCGAGCTCATAACGTGCTGCAACTCGGATGCGAATCCATCCACTGTAGTTTCAAGATATCTCCATAAGGTGTGATCTTGAATTCCGACCAGCCTCGGCAGAGGCTCTAAATATAGGGCAAGCCCGCACGGTGTCGGGCCAAAAGGGTTAGAATTACTCGAATTATCGGATTACCGATACCGGGATTTTTCTCCGTCAAGCCTGAAGCACAATGCGGTGCCAGGTACGGATCTCTCTATGACGCAAGTGAACACCGTTCCGACGATCGACGAGTATTTGCGTGAGCGGCTCATGCCGGTGGAAGGCGCGATTCCGCACCTGCCCGGAATTGAGATGTATGGAATTTCGACCCCAGCCGGAGCCGTCGGCGGTGATCTCTTTGAATACATCAACTTTCAACAGCGATACGATATCGACGCACGCATTCAGCAGGCTCTGCGGCTCTCCAGAGAATTTCTGCAACCGCTTCCGTCTGGCGCCTTACCTCGGAATCCCGTAGACGACCATCTGAACTGGTTGAAAGCGAGGCCGGCCTATCGTGATGATATGGAAACCGAATACAGAAACGCGACGAGTTCGGAACAGGTACGGGTCGCCGAAGACCTGCGCGAGCTTTATTCGACGGCAGGGGTTCTGTTGGTCGACGCGCAAGGGCACGGCATCATCGCGGCGAAGATTGCCTCAACCGTACATGACACCTTTCACGCGTTGATGCTGACCGAACTCGACCGGTATGGAAAAACTACCCCCGTGTTATTCGAGAATCTTAATCTACGGCTAGCCCAGTCGGTGACGGCCCGCAATGCCTTGGGGCTCAGCGAAAAAGAGGACGCGCGCGAAATCGCGACGATGCTGTATGGCGAAGTGCATCCTGGCGGGCATTTTCGGTTCGTGAATTTCGGACATCCCCCACCGTTGGTGTTTTGTGCCCAACGCAAGCAATTCGCCAATATAGATAAGAGCCGAATGGTGCAATTCCTGCCTCTCGGCCTGGAGATCGCTGCCGATCACCCAGATCGAAAAAAGTACTACTCGATGCAGCTTCGCCCGAGGGAGTTGAACTCCTCCGATGTCGCGGAAATTACACTCATGAATCCGGGCGACATCCTTGTTCTTTATACCGATGGAGTTTACGACGGCAGCGATGAGGAAGTACGCCACCAACTTGAGTTGATCTTGCACGAACACCAAACGCGGAGCGCAACCGAAATCTGTAAGGCCATAATGGACTATGCTCAACAGCAGGATCAGCATCTACAGCAGAACGGCGATGAAGCCTTGATCGATGACAAGACTGTGTTCATCATCAAGCGGTCTTGAAAGTTTCACGCGTGGTTTGACAGCGTTTTAGATGAAGTGTTCAATCTCTCCTGGAGGATCAGAATGAAAACCGTTACCGGGGTCTTTGCTGAACAATCCGATGCGCAACACGCCATAACCGAGATGCGCCAAGCCGGAGCGCACGACGATCGAATCACCTTGTTGACTCCAGGTAGCAGTACGGCAGAGCTAGAGTCTGTGGCGAATGTGGCGGCCGAGCAACCCGGGATGGGGAAGGCTGTCGGTGCAGTTGTGGGAGCGGCTACCGGCATGTCAGCCGGGCCATTGTTACTTGCGGCGTTTATTCCCGGAGTCGGACCGGTAACGGCCATCGGACTGCTGGGTGGAGCAGTGCTGGCTGCTGCTGGGGGTACTGTGGGCTCCGCAGCCGGCGGAAGGCTGGAAAATCGTATGACCGAGGGCCTGCCGGAAGATGAAATATTCGTGTATGAAGACGCTCTCCGCAAGGGCCGCAGTGTAGTAATCGCTCAAGTCAATGACGAAGCCGAAGCCTCTCGCTTTCGCGAACTTTTGCGAATCGAGGGTGCCGAAAGTGTAGATGCTGCGCGCGAGCAATGGTGGATCGGTTTGCGCAGTGCTGAGCAAGAACATTACTCGGCGCAGGGCCGGAAGTTCGGAGATGATGAGCTCTTTTATCGACTCGGCTTCGAAGCCGCACTTCACGCCCGAACGCGCTGCAAGGAATACGATCAAACCCTCGGAGAAATGGACGCCAAGATTGAGGATCTGGCGAAGCAATATCCTGGCCGGGAAGTCGCCGAACCGTTCAGCCGAGGCTATGAGCGGGGCCGCGATTATTATCAGCAAATATGCGATGAATCCCGAGCCGCATAGCTCTTGTGACGCTGTTAACGGAACGCTTTAGAGAAACCCGACTTCCGTGTCTCGATGTTTAGGACCATTTCAGACTGGAGCACGTATTTGTCCACTCGGGCTGCTTTCATCGATGTCATCGTTGCCGTTGCCGTAATAGGTATTTGCACTTCCATTTCGGTCGCTGGACCTGGGGACTCGACTGGTGCGCAGTCAGCAGCTGTTAGAGACGGCTCTCACGACTTCGACTTCATTTACGGCAAGTGGAGAATGCCGAACCATCGCTTGAAGAAGCGCCTCGCGGGGTCGCACGAATGGGACGATTTCATCACCTGTGATGAAGGGAGTTCCTTGCCCGGAGGCATCGGCGATACCGATTACTGGAAGGCCAGTTACTGGAAAGATTTCGTTGGAGTGACCGTCCGCACGTACGATCCCAAGACTAGCCTTTGGCGAATTTACTGGGTTGATAACACATTTTCGGGCGGCGTTATTCAGCCGCCGGTAGTTGGCAAATTTGAGGGCAACGTGGGGATATTCGAAGGCCCTGATACTTTCAACGGCATGCCCATCACCGTCCGCTACACCTGGACCGTGAATCCCAAAGGGTTCCAGGCTTCGGCCGATTGGGAACAGGCGCTGAACCCCAAACGTTTGCCGATTGTAGCCAAGTGGGAGCAGGCGTTTTCAACAGACAAGGGTAAGACGTGGGAAACCAATTGGTACAACGAATTTATTCATGACGATAACTGCACACCTACGCCATGAATCAGTCAGAATTCGATTCGCAGGGCGACCTGCCCTTCGCGGCCGGGCAGATACTCAGCCACTGATCCAAAGATCGGCTCACCCGCTAGCCGTGGCGTGTGATTCTGATTTATGTTTACAGCGGCTGGGTTCGCGTTGTTGAACAGATTGAAAAATTCAAAAAGAGCTTGAACATTGACGCGCTCGTTGATGCGGAAGTTTCTCGCGATGCGCATATCCATGTTCGTAAATGACGGGCTCGTGAAAGCGTTGCGGCCCGTCTTCAGGTCCCTGCCGACGCTGCCGTACGATCCGTTACCGTCCTGATCGACGGGCACAATGGCATTCTGTGTGTAGTGGAAACCGCTCTGCACGCGGAAGAGACTGCTGAACTGAAACTTAGCCGGCAGTTGCAGCTGACCGTGCACTTCAAATGTATGGCGCAGGGCGAAATCGGAGGGACCGTTGTCGAGTGTAGGTCCATTGTAGAAAACCCCGGCCTTTGGGACGAAGTTGCCGTTGCACGCATAAAACGAACTGGTTGCGTTCGTCCGGCCGCCAGGGCAAGTGCCGCCCGAAGCGATGTTTCCCGGGTCCGTTACGACCGTGGGAATGCCCACAAAACTATCCGTCGGGTAGTATCCACTTCCGGCGCTAAGGGCATCGGTGTTGAGATTGGAATTGAGCGCATCGTCATTTTCGGATACGTAGGCGTAGCTGCCACCCAGCATAAACCGATGGCTCATACGCTTTTCGAACGAAAGAATGCCGCCGTTATAGGTGCCGCCGTACCATGGTCCAAAACCATTGACGCCCGTGATGCTGCCACCGCTGTTATCAATGCGTGCAGCAAAAGGAATGTTTGTCTCTCGAACGCCCAGGATGTCGATGATGTCCTTATGGTAGTAGTCCAGAGAGATGACCAGATCGCTTCCCAGCTGCCGTTGAATTCCAAGCGTGTAACTTCGTGTGTGAGGAGTAGCAAACCTCGGGTCGACGGTGATTGGATAAGCGCCGGGTTGGAAGACATTGAACGATAGCGCTCCGAACGGGCCCCAGAACCAGAAATTGGCCGGAACACCCGTAGCCGCGTCCGCAGCGGTAAGAAAAGCGGCAGGACTCAAACCGGAGAGCTGCTGAACGTTGCTCTGGTTGACCACGGCATTGGCAGGAATCCCGCCAATCTTGTTCAGGTGATCGACCCCTAAGTAGGGAGTTCCTGGAGCCGCGAATGGGTAAGGGCAACCCTGACCGGCAATTTGCGAGTCCGTTTGCGTGGGCGAGAGGCACAGTCCAAACAAGTCTGGAGCGAGTGTTGGGACACCGTAGAACAGACGAGGGAAAGAGAGCGGCTGACTTACGCGAATGTCCGCGCCGCCAAAACCGGGAATATCGCGAACCAGGCCTAAACGGAAATGGTCGTAGAAAACGCCGAAGCTACCGCGCACAACGGTTTTTGGAGTTGCCGACCACGCGAAGCCGACGCGTGGCGAGACGTTGTCCGCCTTATTAAAGGCCGAATCGTAATCCCAGCGTAGACCGCCGTTAAGCGTCAATTTGGGGAGAACCTTCCAATCGTCCTGAACCCATAAACCTGTGTAGTTGTTCCGCAGTTTGATCTGGTTGGCCTGTGGTGTGAGCCCCCCTGTGGTGAGGAGCAGAAAGAAGCCAGCGTCGATAGGGCCGAACTGCTCGTAATCCGCTTGAGTGGCAAAAAGCTGGTCGACCTGCTCGTTCGCTTCAACACCATCCACGTGCGTTCGCTCGAAGTCCCACCCAAACTTCAGGGTGTGGCGATTGATATTTTTGGTCAGGCTGGCCCCGAAAATGCCGTATTTTTGCTCCAGAGTAGAAGGTGTATTCAAAGCGCCGTAGCTGAACGTCCCTTGATCGCCGAATACACCAAATGTGTTGTAGCTGCTGAATAAATTGAAAGTCGTGTCAGGGCCTGCCTGAGGGTGCGCCGGGCTGGTCAGGGTCGGTTCATCACGATACTAGCCTCTCACATTCAAGATGAAGGCGTTGCTGGAATTGCCAAGTGTAACGGTGTCGCTGAATCCAAGAAACAAATTGCGGTCGCCAAGATTCGTGCGGGTGGAGGGGAGTGAGTTAAACGCAGAAAGAGGATTCGTACTGTTGACGTGCACGTTGGTGTAATTCATCTGCTCGGTGATGTGGTGCTTGCCGAGAACCTGATCAAATTTCACGAAGGCGCGGACCTCGCGGTCAGTTGTGGGTTCGTTGTAACTTTCCTCACTGTTGAGAAGGAATTGAGGAGTATTCGCGGGAGGGATGAAATTCAACTGGCGATTTTCGTGAATGCCTTCCGCAGAGGCGAACCAGAACGCCTTGTCCCGAACCATGGGCCCGCCAGCAGCGACATCGTAATCCCAGCGCAGGAGATAAGGGACATTGCTTTGGTGTGGGATGTCGGAACTGTCAAAAGCATTATTCCGATGGTAGACGGAAGCGAGACCGTGGGTAGTATTGGTGCCGGATTTAGTGATGACGTTAACGACACCGCCGGAGGCATGGCCGAACTCGGCTTGGTAGCCGGTAGTGAGGACCTGAAATTCAGCGATGGTGTCCTGATTGAACTGGGAGGCGGGGCCACCGGTGAGTTCATTCTGGTTAGAAAGACCGTCAATAAGGAAGCCGGTGTTGTTGGCCCGCTCTCCGAGAACCGGCGTGGAGTTATCGCCCGTGGGATCCTCTTGGCGGTTAATGGCGACGCCGGGCACGAGTTGCATCAGATCCAGGTAATTCCTGCCGTTAATAGGCATGTCAACAATCTCGGTAGGAATGATGGTTGCGCCTTCGGAGGAAGTCGTGGTCTCAAGTAGTGGAATCTCAGCGGCGACTTGGACGGTTTCCTGAACGGTCCCCACTTCGAGGGTGACGTTGAATCTGAAGGTGCGATTGAGAGTTATCTCTATATCCTTGAGGACTTGGGTGTTGAATCCAGAGTGGGAGAGAGTGAGCGTATAACTGCCGGCGGGGAGAGCTGTGATCTGATACTTTCCGTTGCTGTCGGTAGTTGTTTTCCTGCTAACCGCCAGGGTGTCGGCCGTGACGGCCACCGCTGCCCCAGAGATGAGCAGGCCTTGGCGATCGGTTACCGTTCCTTCGATCGTCGAAGTGGTTTGCGCATGCAAAGTTGGGACTGTGAACATGAGCGGAAGGCACAACAACGGCACTGCGAAAATGACAATGTCGATCCGGCGAAGGTAGCTTTCACCAATTCTGTATGCATGAATTGATTTAGACATGTTCACCTCCAGCTTTCGGCAGGTCTCCGCGAAGGTGGGCGCCCGCTTTTAATCCCAAGTTCATACACCGTGTGCAGGACCACTTGCAAGAAGAATTTCATTGAATGATGAATTTATTCAACGCTGTGCACTATTCAGTGCACGATCAGTACACCACAATTCTTGTTCTCAGAAGTTGTTCTCCCTAGTAGTGCAAATTCCAATGCAGCATGTTCCA
>JAFAGX010000156.1 GCA_019237515.1 Acidobacteriaceae bacterium | reverse complement strand
TCCCATCGGCTTTTCGCACAACACAGGCTTTCGGCTTTCGATGGCGATCAGAACATCGCGCAAATGACAGGCGTTCGGAGTAGCTACGAATACTGCTTGCACCTCGGGGCAGCGGCACAACTCTTCGGCCGAGGAGAATGCCAGGGGAATTTGAAACTGTCGCGCTGACTCTCGCGCTTCCTCTGGGCTGCGGCGTGAGAGCGCTACCACGCGGCAATTCTTTGCGAGTACGAAACCGGGCATCAGCCGCTTCACGGCATGAAGCCCGAAGCCGACGATGCCAAAGTTGATCACTCTGCTCTAAACCCCCTCAGGAAACGGAAGTCGATCACGAGCTTAGTGGCTCACGGCAATGCCAGCCACCGTGTCGCTTGTAGTTGTGGACTGCCCCGTGCTGGTCAGTTCGCCCGTACTCGCCGGAATCGAGTAGGAGGTAATCGTTTTCGAGCTTTGACTGACAACGTACAGATAAAATCCGTCGGGATCGACCGACAAAAGCAATGGTTGGGTGCCGGCACTGATCGGCGATCCGCTAATGGTCGTCGCGAAGCCGGTCGTCGCGTCAATTGAATATTCCGTAATGTTGTTCGATGCCTCGTTGGCAATATAGAGGTACTGTCCGCCATTCGAGACCGCGACGGAAATTGGAGTCGTTCCGGTAGCAAATGGTGAGCCCGCAACCTGAGCCAACGCCCCGGTTGCGGCAATCGAGAAAATTGAAACCGTGTTGGCGGTTGTGTTCGCTACGTAAACGAACTTCTCTTTGGGATCGATAGCTAACGCAAATGCTCCCACGTCGGCCGCGAATGGGGATCCGGGAATCAACTGCAACGCCCCTGAGGAGCTAATCGAATATCCAAACACCGCTCCCAGATTCGTATTCACCACGTATAAAAATTTACCGGAAGGCGTCACCGCTAAGGTGACTGGGTTGAGGGTGGTCGGTACAGGTGTTCCCGCAACCCGAGTCAGCGCTCCGTTAGCAGCGTTGACCGAATAGACGGAGATGCTGCTGCCAATTTGATTCACGACAAAAAGCAGGGTTCCACTGGCATTCATGGCCATCGCGGCAGGATCCAGTCCCGTTGCCGTGCGGGGCAAAACCTCAGTCAGGGACCCGATTTGTCCGTCGATTTTGAACAGGGAAATTGTGTTGTCGATGCGATTGCCCACATACAGAAATTTGGTCGAGGGACTCACCACAATGGGGCCGGGCGAGTTCCCAGCCAGATAAGGTGAGCCCACAATCGCGGTAAACGCGTTATTGACGTTCCGTATCCGATATGCCGCTACCCCATTTGTAGTTGGCTGGCTCACATACGCCAAATGAGTCCCCGGCGCGCAGGCAGTGGTCAGGCCGGCCAGGAGCAATAGAACGGCGAGCAAAACCACCCTCGCCCCTGCAGCCGCTGCGAAGTTGCCGACGTGTTCCCGACTGTGCGTTCTTACGTTCATAACCTGCGGCGGTGCCCGATATGGCCGAAGTGGTAGATCAGGCCGGTTGAAACTCGGCCATCGTTCTGGCCTTTTCCGAATGTGTCGCTGTGAAGAAAATCCACCTGAAATACGCGGATACTGAAGCGGTCGCTGTAGTGGTAGTCGAAGCCAAAACCGCCGCCAAACGATTTTCCGACACTCTCAAAACCACTTCTGGTCGGCTGGGCAATGCTCACGTTGTTCTGCGCTTTGCCGAATAATCCGTGGACGTAGATATTCGATTTATCGCGGCGCCACGTGTACTGCGGCCCGATCAGGAAATGATAGCTGCTCAGTTGCGAGCCATAGTGGCCGCTGGCATCGGCGGTGATCCCAAAGCTCAGCTTGATGTAGCCGGTGCCATCGAAATTCCAGCCATACAAATTCGTGTCATTGCGGTACCCGATGGTGAGGGCATTGAAACGCATGTAGGAGAATCCGCCGAACATATCAAAGCGGGAAGCCTCCTGCGCCTGGAGATGAGCGACGGGGATTAGCAGCATGAGAAAGACGAGCGCGACCACCAGACGGGTTATGGGCACAACTCTGCTAATCATTCGTGTGAAAACGCAAACTCCTGCTTGTCTCTCAATGATTGAGGTGAGCTTTAATATAACAGGTCGATCTACGTTGGGTGTTTTCGGAACCTTCTTTGAACCGCGAGCGCGTGGTCACTTTTCGGCCATGGCGCCGACCAGCGATTCGAAAATTTTGAGCCCATCCGTCCCGCCTAGTTCTGGTTCGGCAGCACGTTCCGGATGCGGCATCATGCCCAGCACATTTCGTCCCGGGCTGCAGATTCCCGCGATGTTATCCAATGAGCCATTGGGATTGGCTTCGGGCGAGATCCGTCCATCCGCTTCCGTGTACCGAAAAACAACTCGATCGTCACGCTGCAGCTCGGCCAACGTCTCTTCATCGCAGAAGTAATTTCCTTCCATGTGGCCGATTGGAATGGTCAGGACATCGCCTTGGCGGCAAGTATTCGTGAACGGCGTGTCGGCGTTCTCAACGCGTACATGCACCGGCTTGCAAACGTACTTCAAGCCGACATTGCGTACTAACGCGCCGGGCAGCAACCCCGACTCGCAAAGGATCTGAAATCCGTTACAGATCCCGAGGACAAGCCCACCGGAATTCGCGAACTTCGTCACCGATTCCATCACCGGCGAGAATTTGGCGATCGCGCCGGTTCGCAGATAATCTCCGTAAGCGAATCCGCCGGGAACGATAATGGCATCGCAGTTCTCAAGATCGTGCGACTCGTGCCACAAAAACGTCACCGGCTGCTTAGCCACGTTCTGGATCGTCCAAAAAGCATCGTGATCGCAGTTCGACCCAGGGAAGATGATTACGCCAAATTTCATGTGCTAAACCTCGCCCTGTTTTGAGTCTAACATGCTAAAAATCGAGGCTCCCGCCACTGGTTTGGTTCCTGAAATCAAGCTACTGGCATCAGAGATGTTATGGACCTAACCCAGCATCTTCGGATCACTGGCGGCGCTCTAAAGAACTGGCTTATCGCGCAGATCATCGATTCCGTCGTAGTCGGAGTGCTGTGGTTAATCGGTCTCTACATTTTAAAAGTTCCGTTCGCACCGCTCTGGGCCGTGTTAGCGATGTTGTTGCAATTCGTTCCACACCTCGGACCTGTCCTGGGCATGATTGGCCCGGTCCTGTCGGCAGCAATCTTTTGGGCCGACTGGGAACACCCTCTCTACGTTCTGTTGCTGTACGGAATTATTGTTGCTCTTGATGGGTTTGTTCTGCAGCCGTTCATCATAAAGCGGACCGCGAAGGTGCCGATCTGGGCGTCAATTCTTGCTCCGCTCGTGCTGGGTATTGTGATCCCATTCTGGGGAGTACTGCTTGCGCCACCATTGCTGGCAGTTCTCTACGCCTACAAAGCGCGGCAGGAGCACGCGAGTCCGCGTTAGAGCCGCGACGATCCCCGTAGGGGCAGGTTGCCCTCCCCTGCCCGCCGAGCGCAGCTTGGCAGAGACTACTGCGCCGTAACGTTAAAATCGACGGTGTTCGATGTAAGCCCGCCGTCGAGCACATAAACCCGAACCGGTCCTGTGAAGAACAGGTCTTGCGAGGTAATGTTCGCCACCAGCTGGTTCGACGTCATAAACACCGTGTGTTGCGGACTGCCATTCCAGAACACGATGGCGGCGGTCCCGAAATTTGTGCCATTCACGGTCAACAGAAACGGCACGCTGTTCACCGGCGTGGTCGTAGGAGACAGCTGGGCAATTGAGGGTGGCAGCACAAAAACGCTTACCGCTCTGGGATCGCCTGAATTGCTTTTGCCTGCGGTCCCGCAGCCGATCATTGCCAGCAAAGCGAGCAGAACTGGGAGATATCGCATATCGCCTCCGAGGTACTTACCTTCACGATGCGCTGTAAATGTGACCAGGTTGCCCGTCCCGCACGGCATTTGGCGGGGTCAAGCAATTGGAGCAAACATAGCGCCGGAGTTTGCGAAATGCGAGAAGGAAATTGTCATTTTTTGCTGCAAACTTTTTCTATCGTTGCAATCTCTTTCACCACACTAGCGTTGTCATCCCGACCGACGCTATGCGGAGTGGAGGGGGCCTGCCTTTGCACGAATCACGGATAATGTTCGGTGCCCCAGGTTCCGCGCGCTAACCTGGGCACTGAACAACCCATGCTCAGGGCTTTTTCTTGCCTGCGCTATACTTGAGCGAGGATGGCCGCAGACCAGCAGAAAACCTTTTACCTTGAGACCTTTGGCTGCCAGATGAATGTCCATGATTCAGAAAAGGTCATCGGCACCCTGATCTCCGAGGGATACCGCCAGGTAGCAACCGTTGAAGAGGCCGGACTGATTCTCTACAACACCTGCTCTATCCGCGACAAAGCTGAGCAGAAAGTTTTCCATCGTCTTGCCGATTACAAGAAGTTGCAGGCGCAAGGGAAGAAATTCGGCGTACTGGGCTGCGTAGCGCAACAGGAAGGCGAGAAGATTATTGAGCGCGCCCCCCATGTGTCGCTGGTGTGTGGCTCGGCTTCCTACCGCAATTTGCCAGAGATGCTGGTGCAGCTCGAAGCGGGGGAGAGGACGACCGGGCTCGACGACCGCGAAACTGATAAATGCTTTGAAACCGAGTTCACCGCCCGCACCAATCCGCATCGCGGTTACATCACTATCATCGAAGGATGTGACAAGTTCTGCGCCTACTGCGTGGTTCCTTTCACGCGTGGAAAAGAGCGCAGCCGCACCTCGGATTCCGTGCTGGCCGAGGCTCGCCAAATGGCCGACCTCGGATATAGCGAGATTCAACTGCTCGGGCAAAACGTGAACTCTTACAAGGATCCTGCTGGAAAGAAAAGCTTTGCGGAATTGCTGGCGGGGGTCGGAGAACTCCCGGGCATTCGCCGTGTGCGCTTCACGACGTCGCACCCCCGGGATTTTGGGCGCGATATTGTCGCTGCCATCGATGCCGTTCCCAGCCTTTGCGATCACGTTCATCTTCCGGTACAAAGCGGATCCACTCGCGTGCTCGATGCCATGCAGCGGCTGTATACCCGTCAGCAGTACCTCGACCGTATCTCGTGGATGAAATCCGCACGGCGCGAAATCAGCATCACAACGGACATCATTGTCGGATTTCCGGGCGAAACCGAAGCCGAATTTGAGGAGACTCTTTCTTTGTTGAAGGAAGTCGAATACGACGGGATTTTCGGCTTCAAGTATTCGCCGCGTCCAAATACGCCGGCGATGCGGTTTGAAGATGCAATACCCAATGAAGAAAAGGCGCGTCGCTTGGCGGTGTTGAACGAAAAGCAGCGAGATATCCAGCGTAGTCGAAATCAAAAACATCTAGGCAGGACAGTGGAAGTGATGGTGGAAGGCAAGAACGAGACGCGGCAGCAATGGATCGGCCGCACCTCTCAGAATCGAGTGATGAATTTTGCCAGCAGCAGGGAACTCGTCTCTGGCGAATACGTCGACGTACGTATCACCGCGTGTTTTCCCAACAGCCTCGCCGGCGAATTGGTGGTATAAGGAACGGAGAACTTCGGGGAGATCACGATGGAAGTGGAAATGAAAATTCGCGGTCTGATGATGGATCCAGTGACGAATATGCCGATCGTGATCTTAAAAGATTCGGGCAGTGACACGGTTCTCCCCATCTGGGTAGGAATCTACGAAGCGAACGCGATCGCGCTGGAAATCGAAAAAGTCAGCACTCCCCGGCCCATGACTCACGATCTGATCAAGAATGTTCTGACCGGACTCGATACCCAGGTGCACAAAGTGGTTGTTACCGAACTGAAGGAAGACACGTTTTATGCGGTGATCTGGCTGGAGCGCGACGGCCATATCATCAGCGTTGACTCGCGCCCATCCGATGCCCTGGCGCTCGCGCTGCGCGTGGATTGCCCAATCTTCGTTGACGATGAAGTGCTCAAGAACTCGAAGCAAGCGGCCAGTGCTTCTGATCGCGTCAGCCAGGAAGAACTCCGCAAGTGGCTGGAGAACCTGAATGACGAGGATCTGGGGCGATACAAGATGTAATTGCTGAGTTTTGATTTTTGATTGTTGATTGAAAACCTTGCGACATTGAACAATCAACATTCAACATTTCTCATGCCTGATCCTGCCCGGCAACTGCAGCAAATCTACCTCGCCGGATTCGAATTAAAAACGTTTGATCGTTTTCCCAAGTGCGTGGGAGTTGTGCGTGATGAATGTATCGCGCTGCTGGTTCCAGGCACGGAAGGCCTACAGATCCTGGGCACTCCAGGATGGGCGATCGGAGAAAGCATCGGCGTTCTGACCGAAGTTGGCGGCCGCAAGGTCTTCCAAGCCAAGCAGGAGATGGTCGAAGCAACGCCGGAAAAGTTGGAACGACTGCGGAAATTTCGTCAAGACCTAGCGGATATGCTCGACCCGAAACGCAGCGGTAAACTGGAAGAAAGATGACGAATTTGTCGATTTGCCAGCGAATTCACCGCAAATAACCGCGCAGCGTGTCAGGGAAATCGAAGCTGAAATGGACATTGAGATGGTTAGGAATCGCATCCCTGAGCCTCTGACTGAGAGACCTTTTACGGCTTTGCTCCGGCCCGTCGCAGCACCTGCAGCACCGCCGTATTGCCGCGGGCTATCGCCCAGGACAAGGCGGAGTAGTCGTTACGGCTGCGGTAGTTCACATCGGCTCCGGCAGCGAGCAACGCCTTTACCAGTTCTGGACTGGCATGGGGATTCTGGCAGGCGTGAATGAGTGCGGTTTGGCCAGCCTGGTCCCGTGCATTGACATCGGGCTTCTCGGCGAGGAGTTGCTGCAAAGTTTTGAGATCGCCCTTATCGGCAGCCTGCATGAGGGGAGTTTCGTCCGGGTCCTCCAAAACTTCGCCCTGATTGCCGAGTTCAATCGGCCAGGCAATCGGGACCATCCTTGTTACCGTGACGCCGATATGCCCGTTGGCCCGCTGCCAGTCGATCAGATGAAAATAGCCACGCAACTGCGGCTCAACTTGCAAGCCGACCAGCCACGTCCAGGCCGAATTCGCAGCACCTGTCGAGGGCGCTTGCGATCCCTGTACTCGAAAAACGTTGAAGCCGTCGGCGGCATTCCATTCGAAGTTGGCTTGGAAATCTCGCGTGAAGCCATTGAGGCCGGCCCAGATTACAACCGCGGCCACGGCCAGGGCCGCGGCGACATACGGCCAAAGCGGGCGGCTCCGAAAGCAGCGTGAGATCAGCGCCGCAACGCAAGCTATGAAAGCCAATACAAGGAGAATGAGCCCCGATGCAGCCGCGCCTTGGGAAATGCGGTTCCACCACTGCACCCGAGGATCCAGAAATCCGGCCTCATTGAGGTGCCAGAACGGATTCACATAGAGCAGCACAACTCCAACTGCGAGCAAGGCCAATCCGCCCTCAAAACCGGTGACAATCCAGTTGGTTCTGGGGCGATGGACCGCTGTGAGCGCCGGGGAGGACATAATCCAGTTCGGTTGTGATTAGAGTATAAGAACGGTGGCGCAGCCGGACAGTAACTGGGCTGGAGCGGGATGGGCGGGCCATTTCGCGAACTTTACATAATACTTGTTATCGGACGTTACCGCAGGTATGTAATGGCCGCTCAATCAAGCCCAGATGCTGCTGCCTAACGCGGCACGGCCATTTTGAGTGATATAGAGGCGTTGTGACTCAAACCCCTGCCGAAAGCACTTGGGTGAAATGTCGAGATTTTGCGACAACAACGCATAATTTCGGAACGCTAATCGGGTAATTTCGGGAAGAGTTTCGGCACCATCTGGGTTGTGAATTCCTTGAATACCCGCACAGGGCGCGAAATGTGCCGGTTACCGAGATGGACTAACCAAAGGCTCACAGTTCGGAAGTGCCACTTCGGCAAGATCTCGACGAGCTGTCCGTTGCGCAGGAGATGGGGTTGGACAATTGGTGGGAGGTCGCCGATTCCTTCGTCTGCCAGGAGTGCAGCCGCCAGGCCAGTGTAATCGTTCATAGAGAGAAATGGCTGAAAGTTGATCGACTGTTTGTCCTTTCCACTGACGTGGGCGAATCTCCAAGTCGTCTCGGGCCTGCCCTGACGCATAAATGAGAGCAACCGGTGACTTCGCAGGTCCTGCGGCGTTTGAGGAGGCTTCAACTTCTCAAGATATGCAGGACTCGCCAAGAGCTGATGTCGGTACCTTAGGATCCGACGCGGGATCAGCGCCGAATCCTTCAGTGAAACACTGACCCTGAACGCAAGGTCGATGCCATCGGCGATGTGATCAACGAACCGCTCGGAAATAAATATTTGGATGTGAACCTCCGGATAGGCCGCTTGGAACATAGTGACCAGCGGCACGAGTAGCGAGTCGGAAATGCTTGGGGGCGCTGAAAGCCGTAGGATGCCAGAAACTTTCGAAACATGATTCGAGGCGATGCTTTCGATTGCTTCACTGAGCTCTGTGCCACGCTGCGCGTGTTCCAGCACTTCAGACCCGAACTTGGTAAGCCGCAGATTCCGGGTCGAACGCTCGATCAGACGCACACCGAGCTGAGTTTCAAGCTCCGCAATGCGTCGGCTCACAGTGGAAGTAGGCATCTTGAGGCGCCGCGCCGCCTCCGAAAAACTGTTCGCTTCCGCCACACGGGCAAAAATGATCAGCGAGTTGAGATCCGCCACGATTGTTCCATTTCTGAAAATGTGATTCTCAACTTTGCCATCTAGTGCAGTCCGTTCGCAATGCCGTAGTGTCTTCACAACGCCTAGGCAAACAATGGTGAAAGGAAGAAACACCTGAGATGAACCGAAATGCTGGCATCAATAAAGTTGCGTCATTCTTGATAGTTGGGGTGCTCTGGAGTCTGCCGGTTACCTTGAGCCGATTGATACAGGCCCAGTCATCACGCGATTCCATGCCGCTCGAATCAATTCAATTGGTTCCGGCCGAGACACTGCAGAAGTTCGTGCCAGTACTGCCGGAAGTGCGGCAGCATTTCTGGAAACTTGACCCGCAGACAGGCTACGCCGTGCACAGTGTCGGCGGTGGCATGTACGTGATTTCAGACAATGGCTGGCAATCTGCCTGGCTAGTTACTGACGAGGGAGTGATTGTATTTGACGCACCAGCCAGCTTTGGGAAGAGTATTCCATCCGAAATCGCCAAAGTCACCAACAAGCCGATCAAGTTTCTGATTTATTCCCATATACACAAGGATCACATCGGCGGTGCTGCCGCGTTCAAGAACATACCCGGTTTGCGTATTGTTGCGACCCAGCCAGTGGCCGAGTTCCTAAGTGAACAAAATGATCCCGACCGGCCCGTTCCCGACGTGACGTTCAGCGGTGAAAAAACGATCACGCTCGGAGGAAAGAAAGTTGAGCTCACGCGGCACTTCTACCATTCGAACACCGGAGACCTTTTCATCTACGTTCCATCGGCAAAATTCATGATGGCGATCGATTGCGTGACGGCGGGCTATGCTCCCTTCCAGGGGTTTGATATTACCGAAAACTTCGGTGAGTATTTGAAGGTGTTTGATCAGCTGCTGGCGTATGACTTCGACACGTTTGTGGGCGGACATTTGACCGACATCGGTACGAAGAAAGATGTGCTTGAGACGAAGGAATTTACCTTTGACGTCTATAACACTGTCAAACGCATACACAACAATATGGATCAGAAGGCTCTAGTTGCCCAAGCCGCGAGGACCGTTGGATCGGACAACGAATTCCTACTATTCAAGGTTGTTCTCGATAAGGTTGCGTACGACTCCATTGCTGAGCTTCAACCACGGTGGATCAACCGCCTGGCGGGCGTGGATGTCTGGCTGGAGAGCCACGTGCGTACAGCCATACTCTACGTCAGATGGGATGAAAAGACTGGCGGGCATAATGCGGAATCGGAACTAATTCCGAGAAGTGATAGTTTTGGTTCTGATGATGAACATGTTGCTTCAGGTTACTCGCACTAGTTCCTCTGGATCGCTCCGTGAAAGCCGTGGAGCCCATAGGAGTTCCTAATGCCCGAAACACACAGCCCTGACCCCAAGTTTGTTGTGACAAACGCCCTGATTGTTCGAGATGTGGGGCGCTCAGTGGCGTTTTATCTTGACGTCCTTGGCGCGACGGTACTCCGGCAGGG
>JAFAGX010000128.1 GCA_019237515.1 Acidobacteriaceae bacterium | reverse complement strand
TTCCTCATCAACAGCATCAGCGTGCCGTCTTCACGCTCGTGCTCGTCAAAACGGATCAGGTTCCAATATTTCCATGACGTATCCGGCATGGTCTGGTAGCTGTTATTGAACGTGGTATCGGTGAATGGGTATCCGTTCCACTCAAGGCATGCAACTTCACAGGCTTTGCAGCCGATACAGGTGGTCGTATCCACAAGTTTGCACACCTGATCGGCGCGTTCCACGTTAGCGCCCGGAACCGGCCCGGGATGCCCTGAAATTCTGCGAATTTGCAGCGTGGCTTGGCTCATGGCAGTCCCTAGACTTTCTCCAGCTTCACTAAGAAGCCCTTGAACTCTGGCGTGTAAGCATTTGGGTCGGTGACAGTGGGCGTGAGCCGGTTAGCGATGGTTTTCGACTCTTTACCACGATCTTCCTGAATACCGCGATACCCCTGATGAATGGGCAAGCCAATCTGGTAAACCTTCTTGCCGTCAATTGTCATAGGCTTGATACGTTTGGTGACAAATGCCTTGGCGACATAAGAGCCACGGGCACTGGTGACTTTGACGTTGTCTGTTCCCTTGATCCCTAATTCCTGCGCGAGTTCGACAGGAATTTCAACGAACTGTTCAGGAATCAATTGCACGTTCATGGGGTTGTTTTTTGTCCAATAGTGGTAGTGCTCGGTTAAGCGATACGTTGTGCAGATGATGTTGAAGCCTTCGCTCGGACTTCCGAATTTGTCCAGCGGCGTTTTGAACTTTTTCACCACTGGGCTGGTTGACTGGTTGGCGTGAAGCGGGTTCTGCACAGGGCTCTCAAAAGGCTCGTAATGCTCAGGGAAGGGACCGTCAGCAAAAGCTGCAAGTGGAGCAAAAATTCGGCCCACACCCTCGGGAATCATGATGAAGGGTCCCATGTGCTCTTTGGGAGGAGAATCGGGCTTGAAATCGGGCACATCATTGCCGACCCAGAGCTGTGCGGCCTCGTTCCACCAGACCTGCCGACGCTGTGCATCCCATGGTTTGCCGTTCACATCGCAGGAAGCGCGGTTATACAGCACGCGGCGGTTGGCTGGCCATGACCACGCCCAGTTGGGATGAATGCCGAGTCCGGACGGGTCCTCGGTGCCGCGGCGCGCCAACATTGGCCCTGCTTCCGTCCAAGACCCCGCGTAAATCCAATTCCCGCAGCTTGTAGAACCGTCTTCTTTCAGCCATGCGAATCCGGGTACCTGCTGGCCCTTCTTGATGACTTGCTGGGTCTTGGGGTCCGTAAGATCAGACAGTGCTTTGCCGTTGATTTCTTTCGCGACCTCGGCAAGAGAAGGATGTTGTGGATCGGTGTACGTCCAGGTCGCATTCAGGATCGGATCGGAAAATTTGCCACTTTCATTCTTGTACAAAGCGCGTACACGAAGAAAAATCTGCGCAACAATATCTTGGTCAAGGCGCGCATTTGCCGGAGGTGGCAGCGCGATGTTCTTCCACTGCAACCAGCGCGAGGAGTTCGTCATCGAGCCATCTTTTTCGGCAAATCCCGCGCAGGCCAGACGGTAGACGGTCGTGTTGATTTTCTTCATTTCATCCGGCGTAATTCCCGGAGACTTCCAGAATTCGCTGGTTTCGTCCGGGTAAATTTCTCCCACGACGAGCCAGTCGGCTCGCTTCAAAGCGTCAATGTTTTTTTGCGAGTCAGGACCAATGGCGACGCCGTTCATGCCGAACGCAAATAGTCCTTTGACCGATCCGGTGTACATGCGGTCCCACAACTCGGTCCACGAGTAATTGCGATCCACCTTGGGCATGTAATGAAAGGCCCAGTCATTGTCTTTAGTGGCGGCATCCCCATACATAGCTTTGAGAAACGAAACTGTAAATTTGGGAGTATTCGACCAGTAGTTGAATGAGTCCCACATCGCTGGTTTCGAAGCAGTCGGGGTGGTTCTTTTCAGGTAGGTTTTTAAATCGACATCGCTCGGATTGGGCACTTTCAGATAACCGGGCCAGATGTCGTAAACGCCACCCATATCCGTGGCGCCTTGAATATTGGAGTGACCACGGAGTGCATTTACGCCGCCGCCCGCCCGGCCCACGTTGCCGAGCAGCAACTGCAGCATGGCGGCGGTACGGATGATCTGGGTGCCAAACGTGTGTTGTGTCCAGCCGACAGCGTAAATCACCGTAGCGACCTTGTTCATATCGCCGTCTTTGCGGATCGAAGTAAACAAATCGGCAGCTTTTAGGAACTGATCTTTTGGAATGCCGGTTATCCGCTCGACCATCTCCGGCGTGTAGCGCGAATACTGTTGCCTCAAGAGCTGATAGACACACCGAGGATGCTGGAGGGTAAGATCGTAAGCTGCGTTGGGTGGAAGGGGAGGCGTGGGTTTCGCGGACTCCGTGGCTTTTGCGCCGGCCGGACTTGCGCCCTGATAGCCCTGCCCCATGCCGCCCGGCTTTTCCAGCTGGCCACCCGTGCTTTGGGATTGGGACGCCGCCGCGTGAGCAACATGCGCTCCGGCAGGCGCTGCGGCGGCTCCGCTCAGATCGCCGCCTTCCTGATAATTCCAGGTTGACTTGTCGTAGATCTGGGTCGCGGGATCAAATCCAGAATACAAACCATCCTCGGGCAGCTTGAAACCTTCGTTCACGATGAATGCGGCATTCGTGTAATTGGCGAGATACTCGTGCGCGATGCGGTTATTCTCAATCGCGTATCGGATGACACCGCCAAGAAAGGCGATGTCGCTACCCGCCCGAATCTGGCAAAACAAATCTGCCGTGGCTGCGGTGCGGGTGAAGCGCGGATCGACTACGATCATCTTTGCGTTTCGGTTGCGCTTGGCTTCGATGGCCCACTTGAATCCGCATGGGTGGTTTTCGGCAGGGTTGCCGCCCATGATGAGCATCATGTCGGTGTTCTTGATATCGGTGTAGCCATTGGTCATGGCCCCGCGTCCAAATGTTGGTCCCAAACTTGAGACCGTGGGGCCGTGTCAAACCCGCGCCTGGGACTCGTAGTAGCAGACCCCCAGGCTGCGCATGGCTTTTCCTGCTAGATAATTGAATTCGTTGGTATCCGTGCAGCCGCCAATCCAGCCAATGCTTTCGCACCGATTGACGGTCCGTCCCTGGGAGTCTTTGTCAATGAAAGTATCATCACGGGTCTTCTTTACCCAATGGGCGATTTCATCGATCGCCTGGTCCCATTCAATATCATCCCAGTGGTCCGACCCCGGCCGACGAACCTGAGGTTTTAGCAGCCGCCGACCATTGAGGATATCCTGCTGGAGGGAAGCTCCCTTGGGGCAGAGAGTTCCACGATTAATGGGATGGTCCGGATCGCCCTCGACGTGAATCACCTGCGGTGTCACGTTTTTGGCTTTGTCGCCGATGGTGTAAATGATGATGCCGCAACTGACGGAGCAATACGGGCAGGTGGAGCGCGTCTCAGAAGCACGCGCCATTTTCAATTCGCGGAGTTGGGCATAGGCGGGTGTGAGATCGAAGCCAAGTAAGGACAATCCCACGCCTCCGAGCGTGGTCACTTTCAGGAAATCTCTGCGGCTGCCATTCATAAGCTTCTCCTTCCGTCAAAGCTAATAAACGACTTCACCCCATTCACGGATCAGTACTACCGGAGCTCCCCACACATGGTATAGATTTTTGCGCGGACAGAGTTTACAACAAATCCCATGGAAAAATACAACGGCGGAGCCGATCGTGTCGTGCAATGTCCTCGATTTCTGGTTGAGAGTAGGATGTCAGCTGGTGACCGGGAGTTGGATGATAGCTTCGCAGCCTTTATCATGCGCGCGATTGCGAAGAGACAAGCTTCCGCCGTGGGCTTCGGCAATCTGACGGCTCAGAACCAGGCCGATACCGGAACCCGCAGGTTTGGTCGTAAAGAACGGCACGAACAAATTGCCAGGATTGGCAATACCCGGACCTTCGTCCTGAATGAGCAAAGTAATCCAACTGCCGTTTTTTGACCAGCCAACCTTGACATTGCCACCCGTATCGAGCGAGGCATCGACGGCATTGCGGATCAGATTAATGAGCACCTGCTGCAATTGGTCGGGGTCGATATTCAGAGTGATTTCGGGTCCAGGCTCAATTTCAACGAGGGCGCGGGTTTCCAGGCCTGCAGCGGTTCGAATCAGGGTTCCAAGATCGGTAGGCCGAAGTTGCGGCTTGGGCAGGCGAGTGAGCCGGGAGTAATCGCGCATAAAGCGGCTTAATGCATCGGAACGTTCATGGATGACTCGCAACCCGCGCCGCAAATCATCCTCCCAGTCGGATGCCCTCGCCTGCCGCTTCATAATGTCCTCAAGGCTGGCGGCGATCGAGCATATCGGCGCGAGAGAGTTGTTGAGCTCGTGGCCCAGAACTCGAACCAGGCGCTGCCACGCTTGTCGTTCTTCCTCTCGCAACGCGCGGCTTAAGTCCGCCAGTACGAGCAGGTAGTGGGGCTTGCCATGCTGGCGAAATACGGACCTTCGGAAACCCCAACGTCCGGACTGACCAGGGAAATTCTTCTCCAGCGTGCGCGCAGATTCTCCTTCCAAGCATTCCAGCAAATCCAATTCGGCGGCGCTCTTACCGAGCAACCGCTCCGCATTCTGGCCCATCACTCGCTCGCCGGCACGATTTACCAGACGCAAGCGGCGTTCTCCATCGAATGCGAACACGGCCACATCAATCTCGGTCATCACTGTGGTGAGCAACGCGCTCGCTTCCATCGCTCCCAGGCGCTGTTCGCGTAACATCTCTGAGAGCGTATTGACTTCGAGCATAAGTTCGCCCAATGCGTCACCACTTTTCGCGCCACGCACACGAAAGGAAAAATCCCCCTCGCGGAGCGCGGATTGCATATTCGCGAGTGTTTGCAGGGGCCTCACGACCCCGCTTCGTACGGCAAAAGCAAAACCTACCCAAATAATGACGAGAATGGAGGTCAGGCTCCAGCGTACGTTGGGGTCGTGATCTCCGGTCCAGAGGAAAATTATTGAGACCAGAACGGGCAGGGCGCCGGAGCCTAGCGCAAGCAGCAAAAGGCGATTTTCGTGACTCAGGCCGCGTTTGATATGAGGAGCAGCAGGAATTCGAGACTGGGAAGCAGACGTGACCGTCGTTGTACTGCGGCCGACGGAGTTAGCTGCTTCCGATTCCATATTTCTGCAGGCGCCGGTAAAGAGCGCTTCGACTCAGCCCGAGCGCTTCGGCCGCCTGACTGATGTTTCCACCATAACGGTCGACAGCTTTGCGGATCAAGAGCGACTCAACTTCTTCGAGGCTGAGTTCCTCGAGCCGTGGCGTAGTCTCACGCGGTGTTCGCAGATTGAGATCACTGACCCGAATGGTTTCTCCGCCGGACAGAAGCACAGCGCGCTCCACAGCGTGATCCAGTTCGCGCACGTTCCCCGGCCAAGGATACTCCAACATGGACTGCATAGCGGAAGGCTCGAAGGTTTTGGCTGGCTTCCGATAGCGTTGACTGTATCGATCAAGGAAGTGACTGGCCAGCAATGGAATGTCGGAGCGTCGTTCGCGCAACGGCGGAACGTGGATTTCGATTGTGTTCAAGCGAAATAGAAGGTCCTGGCGGAATCGTCCCACAGAAACCTCCTGATCCAAATCCGCATTTGTGGCCGAAATCACGCGGGCATCGACGCGACGCATCTGCGATGAGCCTACTCGTTCCATTTCTCCACTCTCGAGAACGCGCAGCAATTTAGCTTGTTGCGAGAGCGGCACATTGGCGATCTCATCAAGAAACAGTGTGCCGCCGTGGGCCAGTTCGAAACGGCCGATGCGATCGGCTTTGGCGTCGGTAAATGCTCCTCTTACGTGGCCAAACAGCTCGCTTTCGAATATCCCTTCGGGCAACCCGCCGGTATTCACCGCGACTAGCGGGCGTGAAGATCGAGTGGAAAGCGCATGTAGAGTACGCGCAACCACTTCCTTCCCGCTGCCATGTTCGCCGGTAACGAGGACGTTTGCATCGGATGGTCCAACGCTGCTGATCAAACGCAAAACCGGCTGCATCGCTTCCGAATGCGCGATGAACTTGGGCAGCCCTTCCGCTTGGAGTAAACGGTTCTCGGCCTCCAGACGCTGGCTGACCCGTAAAGCAGCGCCCAATTCGATCTGTGTCCGCAAGATCGCCAGCAAGCGCGCATTTTCCCAAGGCTTTTGGACGAAATCTCGGGCACCGCGACGCATCGCTTCGACCGCCAACTCGACGCTACCCCACGCGGTCATAACAATGACTGGCAATGTGCTATCGATGGCTTGAATTCGGGATAGCAGATCGAGCCCCTCCTGGCCTGAGGTCGTGTCGCGAGTGTAATTCAGATCGATGAGGATCGCGTCGAACTCATGCGTAGCCAAAGCATCAAGAACCCCAGCGGGTGAACTAACCGCTTCAACGGTGAAGCCTTCTGGCTTTAGAAGCAGACGCAACGCTTCGAGGACGTCTCGTTGGTCGTCCGCAATCAGCAGCCTGGTCGCCGACCTCGTATTTGCAGGCATGGAGGAA
>JAFAGX010000124.1 GCA_019237515.1 Acidobacteriaceae bacterium | reverse complement strand
CTACCGCAACGATTCTTCGACTTCGGAGAGCCAGTCGGGGCGTTTTAGAACTTCGCGGGGCTTGGGGCCGTCGGCAGCGCCTACAATGCCATCGCGTTCCATAAGATCGATCAGATGGGCGGCGCGGCCGTAGCCGATTCTCAGGCGCCGCTGCAGCAGGGAAGTGGACGCCTTGCCGAATTCTACGACTAATTTGACGGCATCTTCGAACAGCGGATCGTGTTCGGATTCGCCATCCTCTCCGGTTTCGTTCAATCCCCCATCTTCGCGCTCTTCCTTAGGAGCTTCGAGGAACTTCTGCTCGTATTCGGCCACCGCCTGCGATCTCCAGAATTCCACCACGGCGGCGATTTCCTTCTCGGTCACGAATGGCGCATGCAAGCGGTGGACGCGCGCCGAGCCGGAAGGAAGATAAAGCATGTCACCGCGGCCGAGCAGGGCTTCGGCGCCATTAGCGTCGAGAATGGTTCGGGAATCGACTTTGGTCGCGACGCGGAATGAAACCCGAGCCGGGAAATTCGCTTTGATGAGCCCGGTGATAACATCAACCGACGGCCGCTGCGTCGCAAGAACCAGGTGAATGCCCACGGCGCGGGCCATCTGTGCAAGGCGAGTGATGGATTCTTCCACGTTTCCCGAATCGAGCATCATCAGGTCGGCTAATTCGTCAATTATGATGACGATGTACGGCAGCGGACGCTCTTCAGGATTTTCGCCAAACAGGCTGAGCGAATCGCCGTCCTCGAAGAGCGTGTTGTACTGATCGATATTCCGGACACCTTTCTCCGCCAGGAGTTTCAGGCGCCTCTCCATTTCTTTGACTGCATTGCGCAGGGCGTTGGCCGCGAGCTTAGGCTCGGTGATGATAGGAGTGTAGAGATGCGGAATGCCGTCGTAATTGCCGAGTTCGAGCCGCTTGGGATCCACCAATATTAAGCGCACCTGATCGGGTGTCGATTTATACAAGATTGACATGATCATGGCATTGATGGCGACGCTCTTGCCGGTTCCGGTTGACCCGGCGATCAGCAAGTGCGGCATCGCTTTCAAATCCGCGGTGACGATTCGGCCATTGATGTCTTTGCCAAGCGCCAGAGTCAGCTTGGATTTTGATCCGATGAACTCCGAGGATTCGATGTTCTCGCGCAACCAGATGATTTCGCGCTCGCGATTCGGAACTTGGATTCCGACGGTCGATTTGCCGGCCATGCGCTCAATGAGAATGCTTTCTGCTTTCAGCGCAAGACACAGGTCATCGGTAAGATTCGTGATGCGGCTGTATTTGATTCCGGCTTCGGGCTTGAATTCAAAAGTGGTGACAACCGGACCAGGATTGATTTGCGTCACCTGCCCGGTGATGTCGAACTCAGCATACTTTTCCGTGAGCACCTGAGCCAGGATTTTCAGTTCTCCGGCATCAATTGCCTGCTGCGCTTCAGATCGATGCAGGAGCGAACTGGGAGGCAATTTAAATGAACCGGCAATATGCGGCAAAACCGTCTTCGGTTTCGGGGCACTATCTGCCCGCTCAGTGACTTCGGGGGCGGGCAGAGGCGCAGAGGACTTGATCTCTGGTGCTGGCGGCGGCTGTTCTTCACGCAACGTGCGCTCGATTCCGGTCTGCACTGGTTCAGCGGGCAATGGAGCAATCGTTCGAGTGGGTACGAGTTGGGTGGGAATGACCGGTTTCGGGGCTGCGCGGCGCTTCTCCAGATCGCGCTGCATTCGCTTTTTCACGCGCGCTTCTTGCCAATCCTTGTAGCGATCCCATAAAGCGATAGCGAATGCAAAGCGGGTTGGCAGCCACACTTGCAAAGACGAAAACGAGAACGCCGTTGAGAAGTACAACGCGATTGCGAGGACGGCGAAACAAACAATATTTGCCCCGGCGGGATTGAAATAGTGGATTAAGAAATCTCCCACGACCCGGCCCAACAAACCTTCGATAGGAATTACGCCTTGCCAGCGCAGGTGACCGGGCAGGAGCGCCAGCAGGGCCGGGACGAAGATGACGATCCAGGTCGCGCCAAGGAATTTGGCAACGGGGGAACCGATTCGTCGCGACCGGAACCACCGGATCCCGAGCAAAGCCGCGAACAGCGGAAGCAAAAAAGCACCCACACCAAAAAACTGTAGGCCAAGGTCCGAGATGAATGCGCCAACAACTCCGATCCAGTTTCGGGCGCCGTGCGCCGGAGTCAAAACCGAAGCGCTGTTCAGAGAAGGATCGAGCGGGGAATACGAAGCAAGTGCGAGGAATAGGAGAAGCGCGGAGATACCCAGAACAAATCCGATCAGCTCATTGAGCCGCCGGTTGTTCGTAGGGGTAAGCGCCTGTGATAGATACTTCATTTGGCGTAGCAATGCCCGAGCGAGACACCTACGCCCGCAGCACCACATTTCGGCCAGAGCTCAACAATTATGACAACAATCCGCGAACCGAACAATGCGGGATTAGACCCAGTATCCAGAATGACAAACACAAGCTATAGGGCATGCATCTCACACGCACAAGCTCTTCTGGTGAGTAGGCAGGTTCAGTGCGTTTCCTCATCCCAGGCGGAGAGCAGGGTGTCCAGCAGAGCAGTGAGTTTATCGACATTCCGGCTTGCGCAGAAAGCGGGAATCATCAGCTATGAGAATTTTGGCTATGAGCTCTGCAGCACGCGATTGATCCCGTTATGCGACGCTTAATGTTCCTTAAGTGCGGATTTTGTGACGGGCATCATAGCCGGATTATTACCTTTGGTCATCGGCAGCAGACCAGCTTCTCAAATTGAAATCAGCAGGTGCGCTCGGGGCTAAGTTCAGCGTAGCCGCGAGTTTTCCTCATACATCCCCGACTCGGTGCCAACCATCTCAACCGTGTCGCACGAATCAAACCATAACAGTTAAAAGGAGTGAGCTATGAAGATGGAAACCCTACGCGATCTGTTCGAGATCGAACTCCGATACGCCTACGATTGCGAAGATAAATTGGTCAAGAAGGGCTTACCTACGATGATTGAGAACTGTGGCTCGCCCGAGCTTCGTCAGGCGCTCGAGCAGCATCTTGGTGAAACACGGAACCATATCACACGGCTGCAACAGGTATTCTCGGTCGCTGGAGTCGAGCCAGAAACGGATTCCAATGACGTGTTCGACAAGATGAGCTCAGCGGTAAAGGACTCGATTTCGCATACCGACGACGGCTCACCTGTTCGTGATGCTGCGCTGATCGTGAACGGAAACCAGGTGGAACACTATGAAATGGCGGTGTACGGATCGCTAGTCTCGTTCGCACGGCAGCTCGGTTTCGAGCAAGCCGCCACTCTTCTTGAGCAGACCCTGGAAGAGGAAAAACAGGCTGACGCCAAGCTGACCCAGATTGGCGAAAGCATAATTAACGAGAGGGCTGCGCGGGAGAGAAGGGCCGCTTAGCCAATCGCCATAGTCTAAACGAGCGGGCCGGGGCTCAAACCTCGGTCCGTTTTGTGTTTGCAATCAACGTAAACCGGCCCAACGGCTGAACGCTGAGCGTTGAATCGGAGTGGTTCTGTCGAAGTTTCAACAAACCTTCATTTGCCGGTTGGCATCCACATTTGCGGAGGTTATCTAGTCGCGATGAGCAAGAAGAACGGAATGGCTGACCCGACCCGCCTTAGTCCCCTGAACGGCGACAAGAAGGGCTTAATGCGAGTCGTGATTGAAACACCGAAGGGAAGCCGCAACAAGTTTGCCTTCAATCCGGACGAGCGCGTTTTTGAATTGACGAGGACTTTACCGGCAGGCATGGAGTTTCCTTACGATTTTGGATTTGTGCCTTCTACAGAAGCAGACGATGGCGATCCGATTGATGTGCTGGTGCTGATGGATGAGCCCGCTTTTCCGGGATGTGTGTTGATGTGCCGTCCGATCGGCGTGATTGAGGGAGAGCAGATTGGCAATAAAAAACCAACTCGGAATGACCGCATTGTTGCCGTGCAGCAGGACGCACATAGCTGGGCCGATATAAAGAAGGTGGAGGATCTCGGCAATCACTTTCAGCAAGAACTCGAGCAGTTCTTCGTGAACTATCACCGGCTGTCCGGAAAGCGTTATCGCTTCTTAGCGATGAAGGGTCCAGAGCACGCGCGGAAACTGGTGAAGGCGGGAATGAGATAGCCGCGTGGGTGAGCCGAGAAAGGAAGGCGGCGGAGTGTCAGTGGCACGTGAGGTTAATGGGCTCCGACGTATTGTGGGGCAGGGAGCTTGTCGTTCGAGGTAAAGCAATCGGCAAATGCGTCTGTGATGGTATAGCGGATGACATTGTCATAATCCGTACCCAGGAAAGTTCGCAGCCGATCAGTGTTCATGATGTATTGGCCCGTCATGTATGGCATGGCGGCGGGGGGAATGGCGGAAATGCCGAGACTCCAGAGGACTTTGAGAATCGTTCGGAACGCCCCCTTGCCCGGTACGCGTATCAACTTTCCATTGGCCACGCGGATGCATTCTCCGAAAGTCATTGGCTCGCCACGGCCAGCGACGTTAAGAATGGTTAACCGCTGGGCTTCAGGTTCCGATTTTCGGACGATATAGGCCAGGAGCCGGGCCATGTCATCGACGTGAACAAATTGAATTTTGTTTTCCAGGTAACGCGTCCCGAAGGGGAGCATCACAGGTAACCTTCTTCCCGCAGCACGCATGGCAGCCGCACGTTTCGATTTTCCGTTGGGAGTACCGCGAAACGCGCCGACCAGGTAGTTGTCTACGCTTGCACCGGCAAAGATGTGGGGGCGCAACATATAGACGCTGCAGCCGCGTAGCGCTGGAGCGCGTTGCTGCACGACCCGATCCGATTCCATTTTGTGAATCGCATAGGGCAGCGTATGAGCGCCAAAGCGGAAGTTTTCGGAGGCGGTGTCGGGAAAATCCGGACCATAAACCGAAACGCTGCTAGGAAAGACAAATTTGTCTACTATGGTCTCGTCGCGATTGGCTTCGCTGATTGCTTCCATGACCCTGGCAGTTCCCGCCACATTGATCTGCCACATGCGTTCGAGTTCAAGCACCCCGGTGCGAACCGGATCGATCACGAAGGCCAAGTGAAGCACAGCGAACGGACGCGCCTCTTTGAGCAAAAGAAACATCTGGCGGCATGAATCTTCCTCCGCAAAGTCCATGCGAACAAACCGGAGTTGGTGGCTTGCCGCTGGGGCATTCAGGTCCACGCCGATCACGTGATAATCCGACAACAGAGGGAGCAAGCGTATCCCCAGATTGCCCGATATCCCGGTAACGAGGACGGTTCCCTTGGAATTCATTACTTTGTTCCAGGTGGCGCGGGGTTAGGCGGTGTCGCAGGAGCCGCAGGCGCGTGCGGCTGCAGGCTCGGGCGTGGCGCTTCAGGTCCAAAATATGCCTCATCCAAAGTCGGTGTGGCAGATTCCTGGACGGACTTCATCTCTTCCTGCAAGCGCTGAGAACGGAGAGTGCCTTTAATTTCCTCGCGTGCTTGATCCAGGGGCACGGTTCCCTTCGAAATCAATTTGTAAATGAAAAATCCACTTTGATCTGCGATCACTGGGGAGACCTCGCCGGGTTTCAGTTCCATGGCAGAGGCTTGGCTGGGCGGGAGGACATTGCGGCGCACTTTGCCCATGCTGGTGTTGGGAGCCGTAGACTTAATCCCCGCAACTTGAAAGGCTTCCGCTTGCAGCTTGTTGAAATCCTCGCCCGCCGCGGCCCGCGCACGAAGCTTGTCCGCTTCGGCTTTCATGGTTTTTTCACCCTCCTCGGCGCGTTTCTTCTGCTCCTCTTCGCTGGGAGTCTTCTTTTCTTGCTCTGCAGGGGCTTGTTGGATCTTCGGGACGTAAATGCGCAGCAGTTCCGCTTGATCGAATTTGTCGGAGTTGTTCTTGTAATAATCCTCGATTGCTTTGTCGCTAACGTCCGATGCTTTCTCCTGGATTTCTTTGTTTAAGGCCGAGGCGAGAACCTGCATGCGAGCCAGCTTCATGCGCTCCTCGTATTCCGGACCCTTGTCCAAGCCCATCTCCTTGGCTTTAATGGACATCGCCAGAATACTGGCGTAACGGTTAGCGAATTGGCGGCGCGCCCTGGCCGGCATGTTGGGCTGCACGGCTTCTATCACTTGTTCAAATTCTGCACGGGTCACCTGCGTCCTGCATTCGAGTGCGGGAGCTTTCTTGGTCGAAGGGTCGCACAGCCCGGCGATGGTAATTACGGGCGTATTGGGAGGAACCGTCGAGGTTGTGGGCTCCTCGGGCTCAGTTTTGGATTGCGGGCTGCTGGCCGCAGCACCCGGACTGGTCTGCTTCTGTGCCGAGGGCGCGGGATTGGAAGCTTGCCCCCACGCCAATAGCGGAAGCAGTAAGCAGACGAACCCGTATCGGGCCATATCAGGTGATCCTCCAGGAAATTGTGGGTGGAACTAAAAAATCCTAGCATAAAGCCGGCAGAAGCGCCGTGCGGGCCCGAGAACCTTTTTCGGGAGTGCTGACCAGCATCGGCTTGGAGTCCAGAGACTCTCCAGCGATAATGCCAATATGGCGGATTCGCCGATCACCTACACTCCGGACTCGATGCGCTCAGAGAAGCGCGCGGTGGCCGGGAACTCGGTGCTCGCGGCGATTGCTATCACCACGCTCAAAATTGTTGTAGGCCTGGCTACCGGCAGTCTGGGCATTTTGTCCGAAGCGGCGCATTCCGGTCTGGACCTGATTGCCGCGGTGGTCACATTTTTCTCGGTTCGAGTTTCTGATAAGCCTGCCGATGCTGATCACCAGTATGGGCACGGCAAGGTCGAAAATTTCTCGGCATTCATCGAAACCGCACTCCTTCTGCTCACGTGTGTATGGATCGTGTACGAGGCCATGAGGCGAATTTTCTTCCACCACGTTGACGTGGAACCGAGTATCGCAGCCTTTCTGGTGCTGCTGACCTCCATGGGCGTGGATCTTTGGCGCTCCCGGGTGCTGAGCAAGATTGCAGCAAAATACGAAAGTCAAGCTTTGGAAGCCGATGCACTGCATTTTTCAACCGACGTGTGGTCAACCGGCGTAGTTGCGCTGGGCCTCTTACTGGTGCTCTTAGGCAGGATGTACCGCATCGGTTGGCTGCGCGCTGCCGATCCGATCGCTGCTTTGTTTGTGGCCGGAGTAGTGGTCTACGTCAGCTCGCGGCTGGCCCGCAGGACCGTCGATGCCTTGCTTGATGCCGCTCCGGCTGGAGTTCGCGCCAACATTGTGGCTGCGGTTTCTCGAGTGGACGGTCTGCTGGAAATCGATCGCGTTCGCATTCGCCGCGCCGGCAACCGCTATTTTGCGGACCTCTCCATCGGTTTGTCACGCAATGTTACATTCCAGCGGTCGGAGCAAGTGGCGCACGCGGTTACGGCGGCTGTGCATGGCGTGCTTCCGGATGCCGACGTAGTCGTACACTCGATCCCGCGACCTGCGAATCAGGAGAACATTTTTGACCGCGTGCGCGGTGTGGCGATGCGGCACAACTTCAATGTGCATGATGTGAGTATCCAAGACCTGCATGGGCGGTTGCACGTCGAGCAGCATCTTGAGCTTGAGGAAAGCCTGACACTGAAAGAAGCGCATGATCGAGTTACTTTGCTGGAATCCGAAATTCGACACGAAGTGCCGGAGATCTCTACGATTCTGACTCATATCGAAAGTGAGCCAGCCACGATTGAGCCCGGCGATGAGGTCGGGCGAGATGCCAAGCTGGAGAAAAAGTTGAAAGCCATCGTAGCTGAATTCCCGGAGGTGCTGGACGTCCACGAGGTCGAGGTGAAGCGCGTGCGCGGGCGAATTTATGTTTCCTGTCACTGCACGTTTTCCGATGACCTGCCGCTCTCGCGTGTGCACGACATCCAAACTGAACTGGAGATCCGATTCAAGCAAGCTGCGCCCCAATTGTTCCGGGTATTGATTCATCCGGAGCCGAGCACGGACAACAGGCGGTGAGGTGATGGGGGTCACAGCGCCATTTTCGATTGCCGATTTCCAATTGCCAAGTAGGCCAAGATGCAGGCCAAAACGGAGCAACTGCGGGAGCGCACACGTAATTTCGCGGTTCGTGTCCTGCACGTGTGTCGCGCATTGCCATATTGCTCTGAATCTCGGGTCGTGGGCCACCAACTCCTGCGCTCTGCGACTTCTGTGGCGGCGAACTATCGCGCGGTGTGCAAGGCACGATCGCCGGCCGATTTCATCTCAAAGTTGGGTATTGTCGAAGAAGAATGCGATGAAACCATCTTCTGGCTGAAATTCCTCGTAGATGCCGGTTTGATGAAGGCGGAAAGATTGTTCAGTCTTATTGACGAAGCAAAGCAATTAGCTGCCATTTTCGCTGCTTCGCGTCGCACAGCGAAGGCGCACAAATCGACAATCGGAACTTGGCAGTCGTAAATTGGGGTCGAGGGCCTAAAAATGATTGAAGCCACCATCCGATGGACGGACAACGAAAGATTTCTGGGGGAAGCCAGCAGCAGGCATGCGATCGCTGTCGACGCGGGAAAGGAGAAGACTGCGAACAGCCCGATGGAACTCGTGTTGATCGGCCTGTGCGGTTGTACTGCAACCGATGTGGTGACGATTCTGCGCAAGAAGCGCGAACCGTTCACCAGCCTGGAGGTCAAGGCGCAAGCCGAACGTGCTGCAACGCCGCCAACCGTATACACGGAGATCCGGCTGATTTATATCATTGGCGGCAAGGTTTCGCACAAAGCAGTAGAGGATGCGGTCCGGCTTTCCGAAGAGAAGTATTGTTCCGTCGCCGCAATGCTCAACAAAACTGCCAAAATCACCTATAGCATCGAATATCTCGGGTAATAAACCACGAACCGCAGAGCCACGGAGGCACTCGTAGAGTCTGTGGTGATCCGTGTTTCCTCTGTGGTTTATGCTTCCTAAATCGATAATCGGAAATCACAAACTGGGAACCACATGTCGCATCCCCTTCGGGGATATCTGTATATCGCGGGAGCGACTTTTCTCTGGGGAGTCGCGGCGAGTTTGGGGCGCGCGGCTTTTACGGGGCGTTTGTTGCCGCATGGTCAGATTGTTGCCGCTATTGATCCGATCATCCTCTCGCAAAGTCGTACGACGTTCTCATGCGTGTTGCTAGCTGGGGTTCTTGTCGCGAGGCGCGGCTGGCGAGGATTGCGAGTTCCCGCGGCGGACGTGCTACGCATGTTCCTGCTGGGAGTATTTGGCGTGGCCGCGTCGAACTACTGCTATTACCTGGCCATTCAGCGCACGAATGTAGCAACCGCAATCATCCTGCAGTACACCGCACCCGTGTGGGTGCTGCTCTATGCAGTGGCGCGAGGGTTACAAAAGCCTACATTGCAACGTTTTTCAGCGGTGGGATTGGCAATGGCTGGAATCTCTTTAGTTATCGGGATCTTTGGTGGCGGATTTCGGTTGGATCCAGTCGGGCTTATGGCTGGCCTCCTCGCGGCATTGTCGTTCGCTCTCTATAACGTCGGTGGCCACAGGATTCTGTTGCGATATGACCGCTGGATCGTCCTATGTTACGTGGTTCTGAGCGCGTCGGTGTTTTGGATATTCGTGAATCCTCCGGCGAAGGTTGTTGCCGCACATTATTCGAGTTCGCAATGGGTTTTTCTACTGGCGTTCTCGGTGATTTCTGTTCTCGCTCCCTTTGCGCTTTATTTCGCTGGATTGCAACACCTGGAGCCGACCCGGGCGATCATCGTCAGCTGTCTGGAGCCGGTATTTTCGATTGTGATTGCGGCGGCGACGCTGGGCGAAGGGATGCGGCCTCTGCAGAGTGTTGGCATCCTGTTGGTGCTGATCGCCATTGTGATTGTCCAGATGCCCGATCAGCGGTCGCGCGAGCCGGTTACGATGATTGAACCGATGGAATGAGCTCTGGCTCAGTCGAATCAAGCCTTCTACGATGAATCAGCCGTTTAGCCTAGGCTTGAGGAGCCACTTTCGGCACCGTGATTAGATTACTGCCGTAACCGCCCAGCGCTCTGGTTTTTACAGATTGGTTACAAATTGGAACATACCTTCCACTACCCTGTGGTCGGGGTGATCTGATATGAAAGCGCGCACTTTGTCATTGCTCGGTTTCCTGCTGTTTTCTTTTGTTCCTTGCTTCGCACATCACATGGCTGTTGTGGTCAATAAGGAAAATGGCACGCGAGAGGTTTCGTCCACTCAGCTGGCGAGGTTATTTCGCCTGGAAGAGAAGAAATGGGACGACGGCCGAGACGTCGTCATCGTTCTCCACCAAAATTCTGCAGGCGAAGCGACTACGCTGAAGCGCTTGGACGGCGTCGCCGGTAACGAATTGAAAACACTGATCGCTGCTCACAAAAATTTCTTTGTCATTGTGGATTCCGACGCCGATGTGCTGCGGGTGGTCGAGAGTACACCCGGTGCAATCGGGCTGGTTGAGTTGCATTCGATCGACGATCAAGTCAATGTAGTCAAGGTCGATGGGAAGCTCCCGTTGGAAGCCGGGTATTTGCCGCACTAGGGTTTTCGAAAAGGCAGAAGGGCGTCTGCTATTTTCGCGTCTTGGTTTTTTTCACGCCACCTGGTATCTCGGTTTCGCTTTGACCCGCCCTAAGGTAAGCCTGGACCGACTCCTCCAGCAGCGTATCGATGGTTCCAAATGCGGCTAGAATGTCGCGAATCAGGTAACTGATATCGATCTCCAACAGATGCTCGTGGATACAATCACCCACATTTTTCTTGAGAATTCTCGATTCGCGGATCAGCAAGGGAACCGTGTAACCCTGTTTCCGGCGCAAAGCACCGTGAAGAACTGAAGACTCCCTGTCATCGGCGGTGACTCTTTCTCCGCGAACGATTCTCATTGCGGCATCCAGAAGCCGGGGAATGTGGTCGGTCCGGTCCGAATCTGACATTTGGACCGATTTAATTTCCGGGTCATCTTTGGTTTCCTTGAGAAACCCTGTGCATATACTGGCGAGGTTCTCCCGGATCACGTCCGGGAGCCGCTTGGTGGGAACGAGTGTAGCCGGTGTTCGCGCGCCAACTTTTGATCGGATCGCCTGTACCAGAGAGTTGATGTCGGTTGGTTTGACGAGGTAGTCATCGACCTGCTGGCGCATGGCTTCCAGAGCTGATTCAAAAGCTGGATAGCCGGTGAGAATGAAGCGTAGCGCGTCCGGTTGCGTACTTCGCATTGCACTCACGATCGCAAAACCATCACCGGGATACCCGATATTCAAATCTGTAAGTAGCACCTGAAATTCTTGCGTGGCAATCAGGTTTAGGGCTTCAGGGACGTTGCGTGCAGATGTAACTTTGAAACCTTCGCGCTCCAGCAACAGCGGAAGGGTCAGCCGTATGCTGTCTTCATCGTCCACAAATAGAATCGAAACTGCTTCCGGCATAGAAGCTCACAATGAGAAGAGCGGGACATTAGATGCAAATTCGGGAGTCGATGTGCACTCTTGAAGATCGACGTGGCTGGATTTTCAGGGTCTCTACTGAGGTAGAGCCAAGACAAATCGACGGGCGTCCGGATTGTAAGTGGGGCCATCGGCGGCGTTCGGTAGCGCTTGGCTAAGCGCGGCACAGTGGCCCCAACGCTGTACAGCAAGGAGGAGAATAATTGTGTTCGGCGGCGAACCGAAAGCGCCAAAGTGCGCCAGAGGAGTCGTCAGGGGTTGCTACTGCGAGGTTCCAGCGACAGAATTATTTCAACAAATGAAAATAGCGCTTGGCTTGCTTGACATCGCGGGCGATCTGCTCTCGCAAGGCGTCGACAGACGGGAACTTAATTTCATCACGGAGACGACGTAGAAAATGGATCTCGACCTCGGTCTCGGGAGTGAGTTCAATCGGGTGAAAGTTGAGCAGATGAGTTTCGATCGCGAACGATTCGACTCCGAAGGTAGGGCGTTTGCCGACGTTGGTCACGGAATCGAAGCACTCCTGGCTGACTCGAGTGCGCGTGATGTAAACGCCGTCTGCCGGAACCAGTTCCTCATAGCGGCTCAGGTTAATGGTGGGAACGGTGTACTTGGCGCCATAACCGCGCCCGCGCCCTGCAGTTGAGAGGATGCTAAAGGCTCTGCCCAGAAGGCAGCGTGCCCGGCTAATTCGGCCGTTGCGGATCAGTTTGCGAATCTGGCTGCTGGACACGGGTTCGCCTCGCAAGCGCATCTCCGGATAGATATGAACTTCAAAGCCCATTTCCTTACCAAATTCGATAAGCAGGGCAGTGTTACCGGTGGCCTTGTGTCCAAAATGGAAGTTATAACCTTCGTGCACCTCACGCACCCGCAAGCCTTGTTTTAAGATGTCGTGAGCAAAAACCTCGGGTGTCATGAGCGACAGATCACGAGTAAAAGGCAACAGCAGAACTGCGTCTAGTCCGGCTTCGGAGAGCAGGCGCAGTTTTTCCGGCGTGGGTGTTAAAAGCTTGAGGTTCGCATCCGGGCGAAGAATACGAACGGGATGTGGCTCGAAGGTAACCGCGACCGCTCTAAAGCTCAACTCTTTGCCGCGGTGCACGATCGTGTTCAGCACTTGCTTGTGTGCGCGATGCACTCCGTCGAAATTGCCGACGCTGATCACAGTCGGCCCAAAATCGGGAGGAATATCTTCGATTTTGTGAAAAACCTGCATCTTGCAATTCACACTGCCGATTGTCAATTGCCAATTGGACATTGCAAATTGGCAATCCGTCAGATTTCAAAATCCAACTTCATACCGTCATACGAAAGCCGCACATTCGGCGGGAGCGAAGCATTGGTCGCCTGGTGCGGCAGATCATGACAAATGTGAGTAAAGAACGCACGCTTGGGCTTTAGCCGCTCCACAATTTGCAGCGAGTTTTCCACGGTCGAATGTGTGGGATGCGGCTTGTGCCGCAGCGCATCCAGAAACAGAATATCGAGGTCCTGAAGCTTGGCAAATGAACTTTCCGGGATCTCACTGTGATCGGTCAGATACGCGGAGCTACCAAACCGAAAGCCATAGATTTCTGTTTCTCCATGGATCACAGGAACTGGGGTGAAGGTGACGCCGAAAAGTTGCAGCGGGCCGTTGAAGGGGAGCAGTTCGACTTGCGGAAGACCACCAAATTTATAATCCGCGTCGAAGATGTAGCGGAACATGTTGCGGATGAAATCGGCCGTATCAGGACTGGCGTAAAGCGGAAGTTTGTTGGGCTTGTGGCGAAAGCTGAGTGGCCGCAGGTCGTCGATGCCAAGGATGTGGTCGGCGTGGGTGTGCGTATAGAGCACAGCATCCAGATTCGTGATCTGCTCGCGGATGGCCTGCTCGCGAAAATCAGGCGTGGAATCGATCAGCACCACTTTGTCGTTGTATTCAATCAACACCGAAGGCCGGGTGCGACGATCGTGCGGATCGGAGGAATGACATACGGCACAGTCACAACCGATAGTAGGCACACCCATGGATGTGCCGCTGCCTAGCACGGTCAGCGTGGCTTTCATCGTTTAACAGGATCCGTACCAGTGGCTTTCGGCGGACGGGCGAGCGCGTTAGTGACTTCTACATACGCCATACGCAATTCGTACAGACAATTTTGCAGCAGATTTTGTTCGGCGCCGGTGAGGTTGTTCTTAGTCTTGTCCGAAATCATGCTGATGGTATCGATTGTCTGCCGCGCGCCGATGATGTCCACTCGCGGGTCGCCACCCTGCTCGTGCATGAGGCCGAGTTGCAGCATGGCCGTCATGTAGAGCGAGGCAATGAAGCGCTCGAACGTCATCTCCAGATCTTTCGCCGAGTGACCACTCAGCTCGACGCGAGTGTCCATATTCTTTGTGGACTTGCGGTATTCGTCGGCTTGTTTCTGCTGCTCTACGGCGGAAGGCGCAGGAGGTACATCGCTCGTGGGAGACTTGGCCGGGGTCGGTTCAGGCTTCGCAGTTGAGACTTCTTCCTGGGCGACCTCTTTGCGGATTTCGCCGTCGGCCGTGAACAGCCGGCGATCAGTTACTGTGAACGATTCCTGTTTCTTTTCAGCCATGCGGGTAAATTCCTTAAGATTGCTTGAAAACTCCAGAGAATGGGATTTCGGTTGCTGTGAGCTGGACATCGCCGGCCTGGAGCGGTTGAGTTGCCAATTCGCGGCGAACGTAGCCGAGCGCGATGTGTCGCGGTCCGGCCGCCAATGGCAGAGTAGCGGTGCTTGTGACCTCACCGACGTCTTTACCGTCCGCCTGAATTTTGATTCCATGCGGGAGCGGGCCGCGAACTTCGAACCCGGTGAATTTGCGATGAACGTTGCCACGCGAACGAATGCGTTCCACGATCTCCTGGCCGATGTAGCAGCCCTTATTGAAATTCAGAGCCCGAAGCTGCTCGGTTTCCTGCGGCAGATCGCGTTCGCGAATGTCCTGAGCGTAGCGCGGGGTGCCACTCGCAACTCGGAGCAGTTCCAAAGTTTCTGCACTGATTGGAGTTGCACCCGAATCGGAGAAAGCACTCCAAACCTGTGAATGGTGCTCTGGAGCCAGCCAGACCTCGTAGGAGTCAAGCGCAACATTATCGGTACGCAGGATTGTGATGGCCGAATTGTTCCAGTGCATGTCAACAAACTGAAGTGGTGCCAGCTGCGGGAGGTCCAAGCCTAGCTTGCCTAGGATCATGCGAGACTTCGGGCCGGCAACACCGATCGCGGTTAATTTGTCGCTGAGCTCCGCAATCTCGACCTTATCCATAATGATGTATTTGCGAAAAATACCAAGCAATTTCTCGGCTTGAGCTTTGTCCGTGTCAATCAGCAGCGATTCGCCTCGGTTGTAGGCATACAGGTCGCCGAGAATATGGCCCTGAGGGTTAAGGACGAACGCGTAAATACCCTGCCCCGCGGCAAGATCACGAATTTTGTTCGTAATCATGCCATTCAACCAGCGCACCCGGTCGTTTCCGGAGAGGCTAAATTTGGCGCGTTCGGTTAGCTCAAAGATGGCACAGCCAGAAAGCAGCGATGCGAACTCCGCCTCTAGGTCTGCGGAACTGGCGACGGTCTGATGGAGGGTTGCAGAAGTCATAGCCCAATCTACGATTATACAAGCCGGAAACTGCCAATTAGCTGCCAGGAGGCGGTACGCAGGAGCCAGAAATCCGGATGCAACGTTGGGTGCGTGCCCTGATGTAAAGTCGCTAGTCTTTGACTACGAACTGAGGTACTGACGACAGGCTCCCGCTATTGACGGCGCCTGCTTTATGCTACCTTTCCACGCGTGGCTTATAGAAAAAAAAGCATAGCAATCATCCCCGGGGATGGCATCGGCAAAGAGGTCATTCCGATGGCCGTGAAGGTCATGGCCGCTGCTGGAGCCGAGATCGGGACAAAAGAGTTCGATTGGGGCGCCGATCGCTATCTGTCCGACGGTATTACCGTGCCGCCGGACGGCTTCGCCATGCTGGAGCGCGATTTTGATGCAATTCTGGTAGGAGCTTTCGGCGACCCCCGAGTTTCTACGAACATCCATGCCAAAGAAATCCTGCTTGGCATGCGTTTTCAGATGGACCTCTATGCCAACGTTCGCCCTGTCCGCCTGCTGGCTGGCGCGTTGTGTCCCCTGAAAGAAGTTGAACCTAAGGACGTTGATTTCGTGGTGATCCGCGAAAATACCGAGGGCGTCTACACCGATGCAGGGGGAATCTTCAAGCGCGGAACGGCGGATGAAGTCGCGATACAGGAAGACATCAATACCCGGAAGGGAGTCGAGCGGATCATCCGCTACGCTTTTGAGTATTGCTCTGGAAATTCGAAAGCCGATGGAAGCAAACGACAGCGTGTGCTCATGTGCGATAAGTCGAACGCCATGACTCATGCCGGAAATTTGTGGCAGAGAGTGTTCAAGCAGGTCAGCAGTGATTATCCGCCAATCAAAGCCGAGCACATGTACGTCGATGCGCTTTGCATGCAGATGGTGCGCGACCCGCGGCAGTTCGATGTGATCGTTACCAATAACATGTTTGGCGACATCATTACCGACCTTGCCGCCGGTCTGCAGGGTGGGTTGGGGATGGCGGCCAGCGGAAATATTCATCCGGGGAAGACGTCGATGTTCGAGCCGGTGCATGGATCTGCGCCGATGATTGCGGGAAAGAATCTGGCAAATCCGTTCGGGGCAATCTTAACTGCGGCGATGATGCTGAATCATTTGGGACTGACTCGCGAGGCAGAGAAAATTGAGACAGCCGTGCTAGACGCCGTTCGCCAGAAAAAGACCACACAGGATATAGGCGGAAGCCTGGGCACACGGGAAACGGGGGAGTGGGTGGCGGAGCGAGTACGACAGATGTAGTACAGCAAAGGAAAAAGCCCAGCTTTGCGGCCGAGCTTTGAGGTGTTACTGGACGCTGTCCGTCGGTTCCAGAATAGCGCGCTGAACCTACTTGTCAAGTAGCTCGGGGCTGCGCCGAGTAACCTCGGAGGGCAAGGGACTCGAACC
>JAFAGX010000601.1 GCA_019237515.1 Acidobacteriaceae bacterium | reverse complement strand
TCGAGATTGAACATCTGCTGCAGCCCAGCGATTGGCGTCTTCACTCGCGGATCCATCTTCACGGTGAGCGATGCAGTGAAGGTCTGGCCATTCGCCGACAAGCGAACAGTGTAAGTACCGGGCAGAGCATGAGGGCCCTCCGGCTGCCGGGGCGTGTCATGCGGTACAGCGGAAATCGGATATGGATGACGCGTGGAGGTCGGTGCCGGATAATGCAGATCCCAAACCCAACGGTGCAGTCCGGGCGTAGTCTGAAGAGCTCGCGGCATCTTGACCCAGTAGATTGGAATGAGTTGCTTTTCCAGTTCGGCTTGGCTGACCGCTGGCTTATCTTCACTCGAATAGCGGCGCACTAGCTTGCCCAGGCTATCAAGCACCTCAATGGTGACCGGGCCCGATGCTTGTTTTGCCAAATAGTAATCAATGACGGCCCCGTTGGGCGGGTTCTCGGCCATCGGCTCGTCGGGCGGAATGGGGGTGTCCGGCCATGTGCTGCGCTTCACACGGTAGGAGGAAGATGGAGTGAAGAGAAAAGCGTCGGAATTCGCGGTGAATTGGCTGATCTGGCGGAGAGGAGTGATATCGTCGAGAATCCAGAATGAACGCCCGTGCGTGCCAACGATCAGATCATCCTCGTGAATCCACAAATCGCGCATGGACGTGTGCGGCAGATTGAGTTGCAACGTCTGCCAGTGATCGCCATCATCGAAGGAAACCCAGACCGCATTTTCAGTGCCGGCAAATAACAATCCTTTGCGAACCGGATCCTCACGAACGGTGTCAGCCGGACCGTCCGGCAAACCCTTCACGATTAATTGCCAGGTTTTGCCGCCATCGTGCGTGCGATAGATGTAGGGATGAAGGTCATCAATGCGAAAGCGGCTCACGGAGGCATACGCAGACTGATCGTCGTAATGTGAGGCTTCGATCTGGGTGACCTTGCTCCAGGCTGTGAGCTCCGGGGGCGTGATGTTGCTCCAATTCTTACCGGCGTCCCGAGTGATCCAGATCAGGCCATCATCGGTTCCGGCCCAGACGGTGGTTGAGTTCTTGAATGAGGGCGCGAGCGAGTAGATGACGCCGCGCTGTTTTGCCGCATCGGGATTTTTCGAGACCATCGAACCGACACTGGGAGGAGCGCCGGGATCGGGGCGGGTAAGATCGGGGCTGACTGTCTGCCAGGAATTTCCGCCATCGTTCGTCTTGAAGAGCACATTGGTGGCGTAATAAAGGGTGTGAGGATCGGTGTAGGAAAAGATGACCGGCTCCGTGCGGTCAGCCCGGTATTTGCCGCTACGCACCGGAATGGGCGTGATGTTTTGGATTTGGCCAGTGTCCCAGTGAAATTTAGAAACCTCGTTTCTGCCGCCACCATAAATAATTCTCGGATCAAGCGGGTCGGGTGCAGCGTATCCGTATTCGATGACGCCGACGGGGCGCCAATCGTAATTCGTAATCTCGCCGTAATTGCCGCGGCTTGAAATACACACTGAGCCGCTTTCCTGCTGTCCGCTGCAGACCTTGTACGGAAATTCGTTAGTGACGGCGACGTGATAAACCTGCGCCGTGGGCTGGTTGAACCACGAACTCCAGCTTTGACCGCCATTGACGGTGACGAGCGCACCCTGGTCGGCAACGAGCAGAATAATTTTGGGATCATTGGGATTGATCCAGAGGTTCTGGTAATCATCGCCGCCCGGCGCACCACGAAAGCTGATCCAGGTCTTGCCGCCGTCGGTAGAGCGCACGGTCACGATGCTGGCGCTGTACACGACATCGGGGTTCTTGGGATCGACTCGCGGGATGGGAAGGTCACCCCCGCCAATGCGCATGGCAGGGCGCGGGTCGGTGGTCGCGCGATACCAGTTCTCGCCACCATCATCCGAGCGAAAGACACCGAGGCCTGCGGCGGACTCGTAGTCTCCCTTGTCCGTGGTGCCCAGGGTTGCGTACAGGCGATTCGTTTGGCTGGCAGCAATGGCTACGTTGATCTGAACAATGTTTTTGGGCAACCCATTGGTGAGTTGTTTCCAGTTGTTACCACCGTCGGTCGACTTGAATAATCCGCCGCCGGTGCCACCGAAAATGTTGTTGTCCTCCCATGGGCCTTCGCGAGCTTCCCACATTGCGGCGTAAAGGACGTCAGGATTCGAAGGATCCATTTCGATATCCGAACCGCCCGTGTTCTCGTCCTTGTACAAGACTTTTTGCCAGGTCGCGCCGCCATCGATGGAGCGGAAAATTCCTCGCTCTGGATTGGGTCCGTAGGGATGGCCGAGAACCGCTGCAAACAAATGGCTGGGATTACGGGGATCCACGGCTATCGCGGGAATCTGTTGAGCATCATGCAGGCCGAGATGTTCCCAGGTCTTTCCGGCGTCGGTGGATTTGTAGATCCCGTTACCGACGGCAAGATCGGGGCGATGCAGGCCTTCGCCGCAGGCGACGTAAACGATATTGGGATCCGAAGGCGCGACTGCGATGGCGCCGATGGACTGCGTGGGTTGTGAATCGAAGATAGGATTCCAGGTGCGGCCAAAATCATCGGACTTCCAAACGCCTCCGTTGACGGCACCGATGTAAAACACATTCGGCTGAGTGGGGACGCCGGCGACTGCGCGCGTGCGCCCACCACGAAAGGGACCAATCATGCGCCAATGCAGTTCCTGGTAGGTGGATTCAGGAATCTGCTGAGCGCTGGTTATTTCTACGGCAGAGGAGAGGAAAATTAATGAGAGCGAGAAAGCCCAGAACCGATAAGCGTGGAGCACCGTAATCCTCCTTGGAAACCGACAAGTCAGTTTGATAAGGATGCGAGCCAAATGCGCGACTTTTGGCGCGCCAAATCGCCGATTGTCGCACGAGGGGGCTCCCTCGGCTGCCCTCGTGATTTCGGCGCGCGGCTCATACGCCGCGCAGACGCCTCAACCTCCCTGCGCAAAAGAGGCTTGGTCGGGATGACAAAAAGAAATAATCCCGGCTGCAAAGGATAAATGAAAGTCGCGAGAAAAACGAATTCGCCGGAAGTCATATGCTCTCGATGCGAGCATAGATCCTTGCCTGGGAGGCTTCGCGGCGAAAAATCACGGTTCGTTAGTGACAGCAACATTTTCAGTTGCACCATTTCTGTTGCTGGCACGAGTCGGCTAGGGGTGGCGCTGACGTGCCATTTACGCAATCGGGGATGAGAAGTACC
>JAFAGX010000474.1 GCA_019237515.1 Acidobacteriaceae bacterium | reverse complement strand
GTTCTGCCAAGTCCGCATTTGACTTACGTGCTAGACTTGCCGCAACTACATGAGAAGCCGCGTATCGACCCTTGAGATTATAGTGTCCCGAAATACCCGGGCGTGAATCGAGCCTGTTTTTCTGTTACCAATGTTTCTCTCGCCAGTCCCCTTGCGCCGCTTGGTGGGCTTTTTCGTTGCCGTTATTGGTTGTCGTGTTAAACTTCCACTTACCCAAGTGAAGAGGCCCGCAGCCCTCTCCCATTTGTACAGTCCAGAGTACTGCGGGGTGATAGTTGAATCGTGCGGATCTCGTATGGCCAACATCATCAGCTGCCCATACTGTGTTCTCGGCGACGAATCGCAACCGATGTTGCGCAGATCTGACGGCCTGTACCTCTGCGAGAACTGCGGCCATACCGAATCGCTCAGCACCGAATACAAATGCGGATGCCGCCGGTGCGAGGAACGCAACCGCGCTGCTTGAAAGCCTATCTTCTCAGTTTCTGCCGTGTCCATACTGCGCAGCCACACTAGAGGCCCGCGTATCGAAGTACTTGCTGGGCCATCTCCCCTCAATACGCGGGCTTGAATTTGACGGAAGGCAGCAGCTGGCTTTCACCGCTTTTTCTTGTGTTTGCGATCCTTTGTAGTACCGTTTATCTGCTGACTTGAGGTGAGCCTCGTCAGAGCGTCCGTACGCGTTGCATTCGCATGAATGCATAGATAGACATGACGATTTTGGAACGTCGCATTCTTGAACTCTGCAGTCTTGCCCTGGCGTATGCGGATAAGAAAGCGTTTGATGACATTCTGGCGCAGCTTAAGGCCGCCCTTATTGAGCATGAAGCGGCGATGAAGCTTCAGAAGAAGGCAGCAAGTGGCGTAAGATAGCCTCGCGCCGCTCGAACCGTATTATTTGGGGTGCTTTATGCCTGATCCGGTTCGCTGTCCCTATTGCGTCTTAGGCGATCACTTTCGGCCAATGTCACCGAGACCTGACGGCTTATGTGTCTGCGAAGTTTGTGGCCACACGGTGATGTTGTCCAATCTTGGTTACCGATGCGCTTGTCTGAAGTGTGAACAATTGAGTCAGATCAAGTTACCGCAACCAACTACGCCAACGCGTAAAGATCGAGAGCGTAAGAGCGCATAACGGTCTGCCTTGCTAGTGAAAGGCTGTGGGGGACCTTATTCCCGATCCCCCACTTGAGCCTGCACAGGTTAAGCCGACATTGCCCTGCGCTGCGTCCGGCTTTCGCGGATTGAAGAAACTCCGCGCCGAATGTTTAGCCATCCGTTTTCCTGGAACAACCGAAAGAGGTCATAGGTATACGGAATTTCACCGGTGATGATTTCTTCCCTGCCTTGATCGTCGATCACTGAAAAGGCAACCTGCACCGGTTCATCAGGCGAATTTTGCTTGGTGAAGTGGACGAGTTTTACATTAAGTGTTTCCTGTTCTTGGGATTGTTGAGATTGTAATGGCATATGTTTCTTCTCTCCTCGTCCCATGTTGGGAACACTTCGAATCTAGAAAACGGCCAGGGTACGTTCAACGAAAAAGCTAAGCACAATGTCAATTTTAATGACAATGAAACATTCAGGACACTGCGAGGAATCAATCGCTTAGAAGCATTTCACCGCAAGGTAAGTAGCTCTTCAACGCTAGCTGTGGAAAAACTCGTCACATCTAGGATTGCTACCACTGACCCTGATTAATCGTGCGTTCATAGCAATGTCCTATCATCCGGACATGGCTAATGAGAAGCACAACACTACGCTGGCCAGAGATGTCCAGCGGCGAAAACAGGCAATCGTTTTTGGTCGAGCTGGTTGAACGAAAGATTCGTTCACGCGCACAAGCACTCTTCGAACAGCGTGGATATGTCGATGGTTTTGCGCTGCAAGACTGGTTGCAAGCGGAATCGGAAGTTTTAGGGAAAACCATTGGATCAGCATACCAGCGTTTAAGATCGGCCCAGAGCAGTCCCAGCCCCCACACGAATTAAGTGTTGATGAGATGTGTATTGCGTTCTTGCTGGATGGCGGTCCGGTGTAGCTTTTCGGCTAGGTCCAGGATGCGAGCTTCATGCTGTGTCGTCGGTCGATGATACTTTGACTCGAATTCATCTGATGGCGTTGCAAGGCGACCAACTGGCCACCGCGAACGGCCCCGCCTACCGCGTCGAGCCTTGAACGGACTCACGGCAGCGGCCCGACCTTGCGACCCGAGGTTAATTCTTGCAAGCCGACGTTAGTTAACGAGGGCGATCGTGATGAAGCCCATCACGGGTTACAACATAACAGGATGGAATATGCACGCCCCGGGCCGGGTCAAACTGAATTGATCTTACGGAGGGATGGGGGAGATTTGAGGAGGGAACAGAATCGTGCGCTTCCTACAGCTTCGGTGACAGCAAACCCCCTGAGTGTGGCTCTTCGGCAGGTCTTTTTCCTCAATACCAAAACTTAGCAGCGTGATCAACCTAAACCTGTCCTGTTACTTGAAGGACCAAGTAGGGGATGCGTTTTGGCTTTCGAAAGCTTTACCAGGACTTCGAGAACTTGCCGCCTTAATTCGCAGACACCGTAATCCGCGGCCCGGGGAATAGCGTTCGAAGCAAGCTCGCCATTCGCACCGAGTCCAAACAATCTGTCCAAAGACGAACAGTGCCCAAATTTTGGCAGCGCGCAGGGGGCTCTTGACTCCGCCGAAGTGTGAACGGAAGCTGCAGCACCTTCTTTTCAATCCTTCCTCGAGTTGATCGGAAAGGACTTCCACGGCTGCCCGTCAGTTCACCGATACAGCGACGGAATTTGGAATCTCGTGTGCATGAAATTCGTTAGGACTGTTGTCATTTGAGTGTGGAGGACAGCGAAACGCCAGGAAAAGCCGGGGTGCGCCGAACGCTCTCGCAGATTAACAACACACAGAGCAGAGCTGCGTTGTGATCGGCGAAACTCTAGCGCATGAGATGAAAAAAGGAGAGTTACATGTTTTTGAAACGCAATTCGTTCCACTTTATGTTCCCTATTGTTCTAGTGCTACTCAGCGCAAATTATGGATTTGCGCAGAACGGCAAACTCCAACTACACGTCACGCCAAGGCGGGCTTATGTCTTTGTCGATGACCACGCGATCAGCGAAGCGAGCAAGCATCCCACGCTGACTCTCGCAGCGGGTGACCACAAAGTCGAGTTAGTGAACTATGGCTATGCACCGGTAACCCGCACGGTCACGATCGTTGCTGGGCAAACCACCCCTCTTGAGGTCAACTTGCAGCCGGTCGGAGCAAAAGTTTCTGGTCCGTTCGGTGCCATATCCGTCAAAGGGGCGGATCGCGATGCCGTGCTGTTAAACGGAAAAACGCCCGACTTCTTCGTTGGCCATGGCGACGAATTCAATACGGATTTCCTGTGGTGGAAGCAGGAATTGGTAGTCCCACCGGGAACCTACGACATGACTGTACAGAGTGGGGATAAAGACGTGTGGTCAGGCCAAGTCACGGTTGCGGCTGACCAGCGAGTAGTCGTGGCAGTCCCCAAGGGCGTGAAGAAAACTGTTTCCTGGCATCGTGGCGATAAACTCGGCACGGTTCCGCGATTCACAGTCGGCGTCGCCAGTGCGACCGTTGCCGTTGCCAAGCCTACGGCAGAGGTGTCCGCGAGCGCCTCGCAACTTAACTGCGGTGACAGCTCACAGCTGAAGTGGACCTCAACCGACGCCCCAAAGATTGAAATCAGTCCGCTAGGTCCGGTCGCAATCTCGGGCGAACAGGCAGTTCAGCCCACACAAACCACAACCTATACGCTGACGGGAGTCGGTCCCGGCGGCACTACTACTTCCAATGTCACCGTTAACGTGAACAGCGCGGTTCAGGCGGATCTCACCCTGTCGCCGGCCGAAGTCCAGTACAAGCGTGTAGGCGACCAGGTCATCCAGCAAGGCAGCAGTGCGCTGAATTGGAATTCTTCAAACGCTTCCAGCGTGTCGATCAACTCCCTGGGCACAGTAGATGCCAGCGGTACACAAAATCTTAGCGTCGTGCCCAAGAGGAATGATCCCGGCCCAGTGGACGAAACTGTCACCTATACATTGAACGCAACCAATGTTTGTGGCGGCTCTGAAACGAAAACCGTCGCTCTGCACATTGTGGGAGAAATTGTGCCCGGAGCGCTGCTCATGCGCAGCGTTTATTTCCCCACGGATATGCCAAAGTCAGTCAAATCTGAAACAGCGCTGCTAGCGAGCGAAAAGGAAACGCTCCGCAGCATCGCCGAAGAGTTCAAGAAGTATCTGGCTTACAAGCCGGATGCGCATCTCTTACTCGCCGGGCACGCTGATCGCAGAGGACCGCAAGCGTACAACAAACCTCTCTCCGAACGCCGCGCCGAACTGGCCAAGCGGTTCTTAGTGGAGCAAGGGGTTCCGGAAGCCAATATTGAGGTTCAAGCTTTCGGAAAAGAAAGTAACTTAACCACTGAGCAAGTAAGACAGCTGCTCGATCAGGATATTCAGTTAAGTGAAGAAAAGCGGCAAATGGTGACTAAGAAATTGGACAACATTGTTCTGGCTTACAACCGGCGAGTCGACCTGACGCTCAGTTCCACGGGACAGGAGTCCGCGCGTACCTATCCATTCGATACGGAGGACTTCGCCAGACTGGTCGATCGAAACGGACCGAAAAAGCCGAACGGTGTCGAACTGGCAGCGCAGAGGGAGAGAGAAGGCAACTAGCGAACGCGTTGAGCTATGAAGCAGTTTTCCAGAATCGAGAGCGCTTCTGAAAGCTGCGGTAGGAGTCGGACGCGGGCGAGGCACTATCAAATCGCCCGCGCCGGCACTGAGGCAGACGGTCTCAAGAAAATTAGCTGTAAATTGCTGGTTGCTTCTCGAGGTTTGACCACCTCGATATCGTGTGGGCCGATTTCAAGAACTTCGACAAATATTGGGGCGCACGAGCTCTCTCGGAAAGCCGAATCTTCTAGCAAGCATTGTACGGTTCATTCTGCTCAGCTAGTGCTATGCCTTCGCCAAACGACAGCAAATCCAAATCCCCAAACATCATTGCGCTTTTGTACTCATAGCAACACGGGCCCGAAACACGGCGGGTTTTTCCAGCAGTTATCTGTCTGGAACATGCGAAGTAATCCGTTTGAAAACGAATTCGCGAAGTAAATTCTTAAACGCACTCTCACCTATCCCCGTTAAACCGTTGAATAGGACCAATGAAGCTCCGCGATCGGAAGCCGGATAGTACAGATTCGAAATCCCTGCAGCGGAGAAGGTGCCGAACAGGTGCGAATAACTTGGTTTCCACCGCCCATCATCGCCCCTGGACATGACCGCAGCAGAGATCGCATAAAATATCCGCGATCGGATGCTTCCCGTCCCTCTATAAAAATAGCGGGGATCTTGATGAAAGATCGATGGGTAAACGCCCTTGCTCAGCAAAATACCGGTTACGTGATCCGCGAGTCCGACTCCATATCGTTTTGCGTAGCCCTCTATGCCACCGCCGAATGCGGGAAAAGTGCCTCTATATTGCTGCACACCGGCGGTTCCCGCTGTAATGAACAGCGAAACCGGATCGATCATGGATCGAAAGCTCAGCTTGAATTTCTGTTTCGCTTGCATGGGTGGCGCATTCCAGTCATAAGAGCTGTAAAAGTTCGGGAGGATGCCACCAATGCGTTGCCGCACCGCGATCTGCACCTGTTCCTCAGCCAATTGCTCTTTGTCTCCACTGACAGTCACGCTGCTACTCCCTCCGAAAACGGACAGCCTCACGGATACGAGGCGCGTCTCGTCTCCGTGCAAACAGATGGCTGAGGAGACGAAACTGATCATTCCTGGAGCAGCCACCGCAAGCTGATAAGTGTCGGCAGGTAATCCTGTGAACGCAAACTCGCCGTTGCTACCAGACTCCAGCATTCGAATAGGAGCACCGGATTTCCCCGCAAGCGTCACTCGCGCGCCAGGAAGCGCATCTCGATTTGCATCCAAGACCGTGCCAGTAATGGCCCCAGCCCCCAACTGCTGTGAATCAGATCCACCGGGTGAACTGATAGCGGTAGGTGGCGGAGCGTCCGGAAGTGCGTTGTCAGAGCTTGAGCTGAAGCTCTGTTCGGCGAGCGAACTCGAGCACGTGAAAGCGAGTAGGAGTAAGAGCAATAGCACGTGCCAGCAGAAACTACTTCGGGCATCCGACGATCTCAAACTGCCCCCAACGAAACTGTATTGTCTTCTATCAGTGTACGCGAAGTTACGCCCCGAGCAGCAGAGAGCGGCGACTCAATTTGGGAGATCCACCACTACCGTTGCGGCACCAACTCAATCGCAGATTCGACAGCGGTCAGTTTTTTGCCTACCGTGTTGTCCGCTATCCGAAGCCCCCGTGCAACCCCTAAAGCAGCGCATGAGATTCCCCGAAATTGGTACGCAGACTTTTCCTTGTGCTCTGCGACTGCTTGCTGTACACAGATCCGAATGGTATTCCACCGGTAAAGTGCCGGCTGGCTGCTGACTCAAGTGCGAGCGATGACGCTTCCACCACCAAAAGACGATTACCAGCAGAGCGATCAGATTGACGTTGCCAATGAGCCTAAGCGCGTGATCCAAGTGTCCGCCGAACAGAGATCCGATCGTGACGATGGTCGTGACCCATACTGCGGCACCAAGAAAATTAAACAAAAGAAACTTTCGCCATGGCATATGCAGCGTACCCGCTAATGGTCCGGCAATGATCCTCACGCCGTCGATGAACCTCGCCCAGAAAATCGACCAGGCACCGTGCTCGGCGAAGAACCTTTCTCCCTTCTGAATGGTTTTGTCACTAACGTGAAGAATGCGGAGATACCTGTCGACAAAAGGTCTGCCACCGAAATAGCCAACCGCATAGCCGGCATTATCTCCGAGTACCGACGCAGCGACCGCGACGGCGATAATCATGGCCAAGCGAACTTGACCCTGAGAAGACGCGAGACAGGTCGCCAGTAGCAAAGTTGCCTCGCCTGGAGCCGGTAGACCGGCGCTTTCCAACAACAGCATGATGGCAATCGTCCAGTATCCATAGTGCTGGAAGTATTCACGGAGAACGCCGAAAACACGTGCGTCGGGGCTGAACATTGATTTCACCTGCAACGGTGCCCAGATGTGGTCAACTGCGACACGCGGTGCCGGGAGCAGGGCACGAACGCCAGTCCAGAATGTCAAAATACTCTGCCGCCCCCGCTACCGAGGGTCGTTACTTCAATGCATCGACCGCCTTCTTTGCGCCTTTGTCGACGCCTTTGCCAACGTCCTCTGTACCCTTCGCCAATCCTTTGCCCAGATCCTTCGTGCCTTTGCCAATGTCCTCTCCGGACTTTTTGCCAGCGTGCGCAGTTTTCTCGACAACCTTTTCGGTGTCGCGGCCGGTGCCCTTGGCCACTTTATCCGTGGTTCGTCCGGTGTCTTTAACTGCGGTTTCAGTGCCGTGGGCCGTATCCTTGGCAACAACCTTCGTGGCTTTGCCTGTATCCGCGGCTCCTTTGCCAACTTCCGTGGCGACGTCTTGCGCAACCGTCATCGATCCCATGCTCAAAACCAAGGCGAAAACAACTGACTGACCAAATCTCATGGATATGTCTCCTGTTGGAATTGTTCGTTACAGCCAGATTTGTAAGTTGCAATTCCAAAGCCAGACTTACCTAGTCACCGACTCGTTTGACGGCGGTCGCATCCGAATGGTCGTTCTTGGCACCAAGTTCACGACGGGGATGGTTGCATGCCAAAGAGGTGGCGCCGGAAACCCGGCAATCCACTTGCATACCAGTTCTTACGCTGAGCGAATCTCCATAAAACCCGGCAGACGACTTGCTTCGCATTCACACAGAGCAGGAGTGTTTATGAATCAAATTGACGAGATTGCACACATCATTCAGCTTTCGATCGCTCCTGTATTCCTCCTGACAGGCGTGGGCACTCTTCTGAACGTGCTGAGCGGGCGCCTGGCTCGCATCATCGATCGCGCCCGCGTGCTGGAGCAACGATTGGAGCCGCAGGGAGCACCTCATCCAGCCGCAATCGTCAACGAGTTGCGCGTTCTGGAAAAGCGAGGGAAGCTGATCTATCACGCCGTTAAGCTCAGCACGATTTCGGCACTTTCCGTGTGCTTCGTCATCGCCGCGCTGTTTGCGAGTTCCATGTTGCGTTATTCGATTCACCTGATCGTTGGTGGTCTGTTCATCGCTGCTATGCTCACGTCGATTGTAAGTCTGTTCCTGTTCCTTCGAGAGGTCTACTTCGCAATCGAGACCTTCGAGATCGGGTTGCCCGCTGAGACGCGGCAAAAGGCGTGTGATTGCGCCATGCATGCGGCACAAGGCCAGAGCTAGGCCTTCTGCATTGCAATCGAACGCCAGACTTGATGTTGGGAAAATCGGATGAGCATCGGCGCACTGTATTGATTCATGGCTCTGCTCTGACTCCCAACTCATCGAGGTGCCCCAGAAGATCGGCCGGGTCGTTGCTACCGGGTTCTCGCCAAGATCGGCGCAAGTTAGACTTGTGCCAGCATCGACCGTCGACGGTTTGAAATAGGTTCAGTGGTTCCGCGCTCTGGCCAGAGCTTACCAGCCGAGCGCACTCGAAAGGACGTGATGAATCACACTAGGCATCACCATAAACACTTGAGACACACGGCTCGGCTGGGACGCTGGTTGCCCTTCGATCAGAAACATCTCAACGACTGGCTAAAAAAGACCATTGAGGGCAGCAAGCAGAAGAAAGCTCCTTTTCATCCCGTGATCGAAGAATTCCGCCGCATGATCGAAAATGACCCCGAGATGTACATGTATTTCACGCAAATGTTCGAACAGCAGCCGCTATTTTCTCCGCCTCCTGAAAGTGGCGATATCAAGATTCAGGACTATCACCAGATGCTGGAAATCATCAATCACATTCTAAGTTCAGCTCCTGAATTCAATACCACGGCCATGGTGGGATGCCCGATCAATGCCATTCTGGATTTCCCGATGATTACTCCGGCGGGCCTGGCGGCATTCCTCTCTCCGAAGGTAAACGTTATGTTGAAAAAGGTGCTGAAGGCGTGGACTCAGTATCTCGATTCGCCGGATTCCCGCTATGTTTTGAACGATTCAGAAAATGGCTGGTTATCACCGCAGGCTCTACAACTGCTGCACATGGACGACTTCCTTCATGATCCGAAAGCCCCCTACTTTGGCTTCAAGTCCTGGAACGACTTCTTCATCCGGCAACTCAAGCCTGGTGCTCGACCGGTCGCTGAGCCCGATAACGATAAAGTGATCGCCAGCGCCTGTGAAGCCGCTCCATTTGCCATCAGCACAAACGTAAAAGAATGTGATGCCTTCTGGCTCAAGTCCCAGCCTTATTCTTTAAGGCACATGCTCGACGGGCAGTTTGTGGATGAATTTATCGGTGGCACGGTGTACCAGGCATTTCTCAGCGCCGACAACTACCATCGTTGGCATAGCCCGGTCTCCGGCACAATCAAGAAAATTCATCACTTGGAGGGTACGTATTTTTCCGAGGCGCCGTCGGAAGGCTTTGACCCAGCCGGACCATGTAACTCACAAGGCTATATTGCACATACGGCAGCGCGGGCGTTGGTGTTTATAGAAGCTGATCACCCGATCGGCTTGATGTGCCTGATTGCTGTAGGAATGGCCGAGGTCTCTACCTGCATCGCCACCGTTAAAGAGCAGAGTAAGGTGAAAAAAGGAGACCAACTCGGCTATATCCAATTTGGCGGCTCAACCCACTGCCTCCTTTTTCGGAAGGGTGTAATCTCGCAGTTTGCCGCACAAGCGTTACCCCAAGGACCGAACGGAATCAGTTCGCCGATCGTGAAGGTCAACTCTCTTCTGGCCATCGCTTGACAGCAGTTGACCAATAGCCGAGGAAGCTGGGATGGATGGCCGATTCCGTCGCGTTGTGCGTTCAGAATTCGCTTGCTAGGCCGATGTGAGTTGCGCGATTACAAACGGCGATACAAAGTGAAAAGGGAAGAACGATTCACCGCGTCGTTGTTTGCTGATCATTTGTCACGGTTTGCATCCCGAGCCTGCGGGGCAGAAAGCATCTGGCGCACGATCAGGTGCTGCGCCCCCTGCGGCTGTGGTTAGCGCGTCACTGCTTTCCCGCCACTTCCACGCCGCCAGGCACAATGAACGCATCCACCCTCAACCCGTCCGGAAGATTGGTGTTCGGATCGAGATCCACCAGCGTCTCCAGTATCTTGGTATCAACTTTCTCGGCAGGTTCGTCAGTACGTACATTCTTCGGTCCGAGCTGCTGACCGACTCGCACCACATGTCCCCAGAATTTTTGCTGTCCGAACGCATCTGCGGTGATGTAGGCTTTCTGTCCGACCGTTACCTTGCTCACGTCAGTCTCATCCACATCGACACGCACCCGTAGCGTCTTTCGATCCCCGATGGTCAAAATCGGATCGGGCGCTGTGGAGGAGTTTGAAACGCTCTCCCCGCTGCGATGATGTTTGCGCAGTACGGTTCCATCAATCGGTGACCGAATGAAGGTCTTTTCATAGCGCGCTTGTGCTTCTGCAAGCTGGGCTTGTGCCAGTTCGAGGTCCGCCTCAGCGAACGACTGGTCTTCTTCGCGCGCATGGTCATCCACCAACGCGTGCTGCTGAACAGCGGCGTCATATTTGGCCTTAGCGACGTCGGCCTCTCGCGCATAACGTTCGAGTTCTTCCCGCGAAATTACGGCAGCAGAGAAAAGTTGCTGCCTGCGCCTAAACTCTGATTGCGCATTTTCCATTACAGCCTTGGCCTCATTTACCGACGACCATGCCTCTGCACGCTCTTGCCTCCGCGCCCCATTGATGACCTTCCTGAACGTCGCCTGTTTGGCAACAACATTGGCCCGCGCCGATGCCACTTGTGCACGATAGTCAGCGTTCTCCAGCTCCGCCAGAGCCTGACCATGGTGGATGACATCTCCTTCTTCGACATTGACCGTCTTTAATCTCCCACTCAACTCCGAGCCGATCTTGATGTCTTCCGAAGCAGGCTCCACGCGTCCCGGCCCGGCAATCAGCAATGGGCGCTGGCTAACCTCCTCAATCGGCCTCGCGACGGACGATTCATGCGCGTGTCTTGACGCGAGCATCAACGATCCGCTGAGCAAGAATGCGCCCACGCCGATCGCCAAAATAATCCGATTGCCTAAAAGAGCTTTAACCGAGAAATTATTACTCATACCGTTCTCCACCTATAAATTTCGTACTGCGTGATCAAACCAAGCCAACGGCAGCTTGGGGCAAATTGTTCGTGAGCAATCCAGACGGCACCGTCGCATAGTCGGCGGCGGCCACAGTACCGTCTTCGATCCTCACAATGCGGTCGGCAAAGCTGAGCACGCGCGAATCATGAGTCACAATTACGACCGCCCGCTCTCGCCGGTGTGCCAGTTCGCTCATCATCTCCATAACGGTTCGCCCGGTGTGCGAGTCAAGCGCGGCAGTAGGCTCGTCCGCCAAAATGATCTGTGGATCTCCAGCGAGTGCCCGCGCAATGGCGACACGCTGTTTCTGCCCGCCGCTCAAATCAGCAGGAAAGCTCCCGTACTTCGTGCCCAACCCAACCTGATCAAGCAATTCCTGCGCCCGTTTCTTAGCTTTTCCCGCAGAGACTCCTTTCAGATCGAGCATCAATTCCACGTTCTCGCCTGCGGTGAGAGTTGGAAACAGATTGAATCCCTGAAAGATGAACCCGATATGTTCCAACCGAATTGCTGGCAACTCTCTCTCCCGTAATCCAACCACCTCTCGGCCGGCCACGCGTACACTTCCCGTCGTTGCTGTCAGAATGCAACCCATAATTGAAAGCAGGGTTGTCTTCCCGCTCCCCGACGGACCCATGAGCATCAGTAACTCTCCGGCGTGGACGTCGAGGTCAATGCCACGGAGAGCCAGCGTGCCGCTCGCGCCCTCTTCATATTTCTTCGTCAGATCTCGAACCGAAATTGCCGGCGGCATGCCATCCCCCTTAAGTTCGCATTGTTCCCAGGCCGGACGAGTTTTCCGTCCGCCCGCAAAAAACTCATCCCTTGAACACCATCGCCGGATCAATCCGCGTTACCTTATTGATCGAGACCAGCGCCGCGCCAACACACATCGCCAGAGTCAGGAAGAACATTCCGATGGCCATCGGCGGGGGCATCAAGATCGCGGCCCCCCCTTTCTGGCTGCCCTGCACTACGAATACGCTGACGATCATGCCCAGGATGTATCCGATCACTGCGCTAATCGCCGCCTGTTTCATGATGACCTTGTAGACGTAGCGGTTCGGCGCACCCATGGCCTTCAAGGTTCCGTACTCTCGAATATGATCCATGGTGGTCGCATAAATTGTTTGCGCCACGACCACGAATCCCACCACCAGTCCTAATGCGGCTGCGATCAGCACAGCCACGCCCGCCCCAGTGGTAAACATCCAGTAAAAAGTCGTCATGTGGCCGAACTGCGCATTGGTGAGCACGTCCACGTCTTTCACATGATCGAGCAATGCGCGGCGCACCAGCTCTCGGTTTGCTCCCGGCGCCAATTTCACCAGGATGAACAGCGTCTGGTCCTCCCGCAGCCCGCTGAAATCCTGCGCATTCTTGAATGAGGTGAACACATATGGCGACGTCGTGAATGACCGGATCCCCCGCGTGAATCCCACCACTCGGGCTCGATATCCTCCGATTTCGAAAACCTCGCCCACGCGTGCGACACCCAGCTTCTGCTTGTAGAGTTCATCCATGATGACCGCATCGGGACGCTTCAAATCCTCCACATGCCCTTCGACCAGATTCCAGGGCCGCTCGATAGGATCGTCGACGTTGATGCCCACGACCTGTACCGATTCCTGCCCACCGTCATGCCGTTTCCATTGCGTCCAATGTGCGATGATCTTCTGTGCATCGGCAACGCCAGGCACTGCCCGCACCTGGTTCAGCTTGCGCTCGCTGAAAGCCACACCCTGTTCGACATAGGGCACGTTCTTTGAGGTGATCCACAAATCCGCACCCGAGTGATCGATGAGATTCGATGTGGCCGTCGTGAAGCCAATAAACAGCCCCAATTGCACTACGATCAGCACCACGGAAAACACGATGCCCGTCAGCGTGACCACTAGCCGAACTTTGTCGTGAAACAAATTCCTTTGTGCCAGCGGGGGCATGACTATTTGGCCTCCCTCGCGGAACCTTCCAAGCCTCGGAATGTCAGCTCTATCATCATTGCCATCCGGTCCTTGATCGGACGCCAATCCACCCACGGGTCGTGTCCCTTCGCAATCTCCAGCGAAATCACGCCATGGACGCTCGCCCACAACGTTTGCGAAATCACCTCTGCATCGCGCAGTTCTTCGCGAAAACGTCCTG
>JAFAGX010000004.1 GCA_019237515.1 Acidobacteriaceae bacterium | reverse complement strand
CGCATCCTGCGAAGCGCAATGGTGCCGAGAGGGCGGCGTGCGTCTGTTCACTGAAGCGCAGCCGACCAACTGCCCGTTCCTCCGTTGAGAAGGCACGATCCAGCGGCTGCAGTGTAGTCTCCCAAAGCAGAGGTGAACGCCTGGTTGGCTGTACCGGTCATATTGATGGAGCTCTGTATTTGTGTCAGCTGCAGTGTAAGAGAATTCCCCTTTACGGTTCCCGACATTGAAGCCTCAGTGCCGCAGCTCGCGGCACCACCCAGACTGACTTGACCGGTGACATTCGTTCCGACTTGCGTCAGATTGGCGGTTGCTTGGATGGCGGACGTTGATGAACCTGTCGGGGTGAACACGAACAGCCATGTTCCCGTCATCGCAGGATTGGAAGAAGTACCACACCCGCTTAGCAAAGCCAGAACCACAATAAAAGCTACTCTGGAGACACTTTGAAACTTAGGCAATGATACCTCACCCATACTGATCAATCTAACCCATGCCCCTGCGGCTGCCCGGGCATTGAAATTCATGATTACACAACCGAAGGCGTTACGATGCACAGGTATTGAGGTTTGGCACGGAAGATGCGATCTGCGTCTTCCTGCATCTGTCATTCTGCGGCGGTTTGCCGTGCGAGGATGCTAAGCTCCGGGACAGGCAAGGCAGTCAGTTTGCCACGTTTTTGGTGTCGATTTGCGGAGACCGGGTGGGCACCGCATGAAGCGGTCCATCGCAACCAGTTGCGTTTTATCGGAGCCAGTCAGACGTTCAGTTTCCAGTATCCCGCCAGAGGGGCGCGCTGCACCTGGTTTTGATCACACAGTTGGTTCAGGGCGTTAGCAACCAACTCCGGTGGTTTCCGGAGTTGTTTCGCCAAGTCCGTATCGCTGATCACAACCTCGCCGTCTGGGTAGCGTTTGTGAAGGTCGCGAGCGTAGTTGGAAATCTGCTTGGCCACTCTGCTCATTTCATCTGCACGTTTCTGCTTAGCTCTCTGGGAGCGCTGCTCTTCGGTTTCCGTAGAGAGCTTGTAGATGCACGCCATCGCCAATCCAGAGGCGATCACTGCTCCGATGCGCCATCGGGAGAGGAGCCAAGACAATACGCTTGCCGAGTCCATAGGGGGAATAATGCCCCAAGCCACAGCGACAGCAAAGTTACAAAAGGCTGAGCCCGTTTCGGAGCGTGACGCGCTGCCTGTCCGCCAGTCCGGCATTTGTGTTGCGAAGTTTTGTGTACGGCGATATCATGCTTGCCCTATCGAGAGGGGGCGGTCCGGTGGTCCCCAAGTTCCGAGCGCAATTCGTGCAAAAATTTCTGGTCAGTGGTAAGGCGTGTGCTTATGCAGACCGTACGTGAGGAGCCGCACGTGCCAGCAACGACCGTCAGCGTACAAGCAGCGGGCAAGACCGACGTCGGTTCTGTACGTACAAACAACGAGGACAACTTCGGAATCGACCTGGCTCACCGCATATTTGTCTTATGTGACGGTATGGGTGGGGAAGCCGCCGGTGAAGTCGCGAGTAATCTGGCGGTCGAGACTATCCTCAGTCATTTCTTAAGCCCGACAGAAGCGGAAAGTACTACGGTGCTGTATCCCGCGTACGAAACCCTGCCCGAATCTGCGCGCGAACTGGGTATCGCGATCCAACTGGCGAATCGTGCGGTTTTCTCGGAAGCATCGCGCAACGCTGCACATGCGGGAATGGGTACCACGGTTGTAGCGGTGCTCTTTAATAATGACTCATTTTCCGTCGCCCACCTGGGGGATAGCAGGCTCTATCGGGTGCGGGCTGGGACCGTCGAACAGCTGACGACAGATCATTCTCTGGTCATGGAACAGGTCCGCCGCGGCTTGTTGACCCCTGAAGAAGCCCGGCATTCCCAAATGCAGAATCTCATCACTCGCGCTTTAGGCGCCCGCGAGACAGCCGAGCCCGACTTGGAGACTCATGAGGCCGTCCCGGGAGATATGCTGCTGCTTTGCAGTGACGGCTTTAGCCGTTTTGTCCCTGAAGAGAAGACAATAAATCTGCTTGCGCGATCGGAGGATCTGCAACAGTGTTGCGATTCCCTGGTAGAAGCTGCGAAGGAATCCGGCAGCGACGACAATATCACTTGTGTTCTTGTCCGCATCGGCGCCTCCTGATGCCACATAGCGCTCGTGCGCAAAGCGCTCGCTAATAACCGAGCGCGGCGGCTCTAGCTCTCTACACACTAGATATTCAAAAGCTTCCTCACCCGTCGGACGAACTCACCCTGCAGACTCTGTTCCGTAGTAGACTCACGATGAACCCCGCCGCGAGCCAGCCAACGCGGGATGCTTATGAGCGACGATCCAAAAGTTTCTACTACTGTCACCAGGATTCTGGAACTTTCCCGCCAGGACCCGAGTCGACTGCAACAGCTCGAGAAGTTCCGACGGTCAGTGGCGATATTGTTCACTGACATTCAGGGTTCTACTGCATATTTCGAAAAATACGGTGACCTTGCCGGGCTGTCCATGGTGCATCAATGCAATAGCCTGCTGGAAGACGTAGTGAGCAAACGGGGCGGACGAGTCATCAAAAATATCGGTGATGCAATCATGGCCTCTTTTGAGAGCTGCGAACAGTGCGTGCGAACTGCTGTTGAAATGCAGCAGCAACTCAAGGAAGTTAACGCCGGGAAAAAAGACGAGGATTGTACGCGCATTCGGATCGGCGCACATTACGGTGTGGGGATCGTGAAGTCAGGTGATGTTTTCGGCGACGTCGTCAATGTCGCTTCCCGCGTCCAGAGTTTAGCTTTGCCGCAGCAAATACTCGTGTCTGATTCCCTGTTCAAGGAAGTAGCCGCTTGCAATCTGGAGATCGTGCCGCTGGGCCGGTTTCAGCTGAAAGGGAAGAGTGAAGAACGGGAAATTTATGAGGTGAGGTGGAACCAGAGTCTACCGGCCCGAACCAATCTCGCCCACACGATCATTGCCTCGCCAACCGACCAGGTCCAACAATTCACTCTGCAGCATTTGACACCGGCGGGAAAGATTGACGCTGAGCACCTGTTGGTCGGAGATGGATTAACCATAGGGCGCAATGAAGGTGACCTGAAATTTCCCGATGATTCGAGTATGTCGTCACCGCACGCGCGCATCTTCGTCCACAACGGCCAACCCATGGTCGAGGATCTGAGTACTCAACTGGGCGTGTTCATTCGCTTAAAGGGAGTTTTCACGCTTGAGGACCGCGACATCGTGATCGTTGGGGGCCAGCTTTTGAGGTTTGAAAGCAAGCCGGAAATCCTTGGTGCCGCTACTGCGATGGCGGTAGCCGTCCCTGACGTAACTCGGGCCCTGCATGAGGATGCTGCCAGATTTGTACGGCTTAACAACGATGCTTCTGACCAGCAAAAATACCTCTCCATAATGAAGGATGAAATGCGTTTCGGGCGAACTTCCGGCGACTACACATTTCCAAACGACAGATTCATGAGCCGAACGCATGCCCGCGTGTACTTACGAGGAGAAAATTATTTCCTCGAAGACCTGAGTAGCTTGAATGGCACGTTCGCTAAGGTTCGGGGGACAAGCCCAATTCCAGTCGGTACATCCATAAGGGTGGGTCGAGAGGTCTTCGCGCTCGTCTGACAGGCGATGCAACCCCGCTTAGGAAGTGGAAAAGCACTGAATCCATGCTATCGTCTATGTCGTGGGGGTCTGCGCCAGCGCCAGTTTTGAAGCATTTATAGAGCACTAATTCGCTAGTCGCTCGACTCGCTAGCGACAAATTTCTCAGCCTTTCGTGGTTGGCATCTCGTCTTGGCTGGACCTGTTTTAAATGGCCGCGGGATACAAGAAACTTGGGAAGTACGACGTCCTGGACGTGATTGGCCGGGGCGGCATGGGTGTCATCTACAAGGGGCAGGATCCCGCCATCGGCCGCGTCGTGGCCATCAAGATGATGACCGGCGCCTTCGTCGAAAATCCAGAATTACTCCAGCGCTTCTATCGTGAGGCGCAATCAGCCGGCAAACTGCAGCACCCGAATATCGTTACCATTTACGATCTCGGTGTTCAAGACAGCAACCCATATCTGGTAATGGAATTTCTCTCCGGCGAAAGTCTGGAGAGCGCAATCCAGGCGCGACGGTCCATCCCGCTTGAGGACAAGATCAATATCGTTATTCAGGTTTGCAATGGGCTCGGGTATGCCCATCAGCGCCAGATTATCCACCGCGACGTGAAGCCGGCTAACGTCATGCTCCTGCAAGATGGCGGAGTCAAGATTGTGGACTTCGGGATTGCCCGGGTGGGTAACGACGGCATGACGCGACCGGGACAATTGCTGGGTAGCTTTCAGTACATGTCGCCGGAACAGATCAATGGCGAAGCCGTGGATGCGCGCAGCGACCTGTTTTCAGTAGGTGTGCTTTTTTACGAATTTCTGACGGACACGCTTCCTTTTCAAGGAAAAGATACCGGCGACACTCTGCTGAAAATTTTGCACGAGCCCCCGCCGCCGCTCTCGCGTTTCTTAAAATCTTGTCCTCCCGAGCTGGAAGAGTTGATCGTAAGGGTACTCGCTAAAAACCGCGAAGAACGCTATCAGGCGGCCGAGGACCTTGCGTTTGACCTTGCGCATATCCAAGAGGAACTAAAACGGCAGCGTGCGTCAGAGTATCTGGAATTGGCGCAAACGGCTCGCTCCCAAGGACAGCTCACGCGGGCAAAAGAGCAGTTGCTTCTGGTTTTGAAGGTTGACCGGCAGAACACGCAGGCGAACGCGCTGCTGAAGGAAGTTCAACGAGAGATCCAGAAGCAGCAATCCGCGATTCGTGCCCGTGAATTGCAATCCGAGGCTGAAAACGCTGCCGCGCGCGGGCAGTTGGTGGAAGCGCTAGGTTACCTCGATGAGGCCGTTCAGCTGGATCCACAGAATCTCGAAATTTCTGCGCTGCGGGACTCCTTGCGTGAAGCCAAGGCCCGCGCCGACAAGGTGCACGAATTCCTTCAACGTGCTGAACGGGCACAGGAGGCTGGCGACCTTGATGATGCGCACCAAGCGGTCGATGCGGCTTTGGGGCTTGACCCGTCCAGCACCGAGGTGCGAGCTCTGCAGGCGTCGATTGCGCGCGAGATCGCAGAGCGCGAGAAGCAGGCGAAACTGCAGAAGGTGATGGGAGATGCCCGCCAGCAGATTTCCTCCCGCCGCTTTACCGCCGCACTTCAGTTGCTGCAGCAAGCGGAGTCCATTGATCCCTCCGTGCCAGGCATCCAGGAATTACTCCGGTTGGCAGCAAGCGGGCAACAGCAGGAGCGGCGCCGAAAAGAGTTAGAGCGCTTGACCAGCGAAATCGAGGAAGCGTTGAACCGGGACGATTACGTTTCTGCGTCGGCCAAAGCCGACGAAGGATTGCGCAGTTACCCGGATGATCGTGGTCTCAAGAAGCTCAGGGCCGTGGCCGAGAAGCAGCGCGAGGCCGCCGAAAAACGTAGCTACATTGATGCCCGGATCGCCTCCACCAGAAAATTTTTGGACGAACAAAATCCGGAAGGCGCCTTGGCCCATCTCCAGGAGGCGCTCCAAAAATACTCCGGGGAATTCGCACTCAAGTCGATGTTGACTCTGGTTACCGAGAGTCTGGAGCGGCAGAAAGCAGAGCAGAGAAGAAACGAATTTGTTCAGAAAGCTAAAGACGCAATGCGGCGGAAAGATTACGCCGAGGCAATCTCCACGCTCGAAGCCGCCCGCGAAGAGAGCCAGTCCACTGACTTCGATGATCTCCTCCAGTTTGCCCAGGAAGAAGCGGCGAACTACGCCAAACGCCAGCGGATCGACGCGGTTGCCGAACAAGCGCATCGCTTGAGTTCGGAGGAGAAATACGCCGCAGCCATCGAACTCCTCGAGACGACTTTACAGGAGGTTCCGGACCAGGAATTGCAGATCATTCTGGCTGACAATCAGCGCCACCTTGAGGAATTCAATCAGAGTGCTCTGGAGCTCGTTTCGAACTCAAAGCGGCTGATATTGCAGGACCGTTTCGGTGACGCAGTAAAGCTTCTGGAAGCGCAATCGTCGCGATATGCCAACGTGCCTGAGTTTGTGGCGGCACTGGCCGACGCACAGGCGAAACAGCAGCTCGCAATTGAGTTCTCGATATTAAAAGAAAAAGCAAGAGATGCGCTTTCGCGCTCGCAATTAGACGAAGCGCAAGAATTGTGGGACCGGGCTGCTGAGAAGTTTTCGCAAACACGGGATTTCCAGTTGCTGGGCCAGGAAATCGCCAATAAGCGTCGCGAGGCTGCCAATTCGTCGCTTGAAATGGCCGTGCGCGATGCTCGCATGCTGCTGCTGGTGCAGTCCTTTGACTCGGCGCTTAGCGTCTTGGAAACAGTTTCGGGTGTAGCGTCTCACGCCGATCCTGAATTGGGGAAACGATTTACCACTTTACTGGATGCGGCGCGGCGCGGAACGGCAAAGCGCGAGGAGGAACAGCGGAAGGCCACCGAACCAGCCAGAGGTTCAAAGCCAGGCACTACATCGAATGAAGCCTCCTCGGGGCGTCGACTTCCGGACTCCGCTAACGCAGATCAGACGCAACTCACCGACCCTGCGCAGCTTGAGGCTGTCCTCAAGGAAGTCAAAACCATCGCGGATCACTATCGCGCCAGCGATAAAGTGCAAACGGCGATCCATGATCTGGAACACACGATTAGCACCCAGATTTCACAACTACAGGAAGCGACAGAGCTACAGACGCCTGTAGCCGAGATCGGTTCAAAAGGCGAGAGTCAATCGGTTTTGGAAGCTGAATCCGGAATCGCGCTGTCAGTCCCCGCTATCCCGACGGTGATAGACCTTGGCGCGGTTGACACTGCCGTTGAGGAACCGCGGCCAGCGCAGGTTGTTGAGGAACCGGCTCCGGCACCGGTTACAGAAGGAGCACCGCCAGCGCTGGTCGAGGCTCCCTTGGATCGGCAAACAGCATCCCCGGCACCAGCCCATGAGGTTGTCCCCACTGACATAGAAGTTCCGAAGGATGCAATTGCGCCTGAGCCTGACACGCTACAGGAATACCAAGTTGCCATTCCTACGCGCGAGCAGGTTGCTCCCGAGACTCAGGACCAACGCGCAGTTGCGACGATTCCTCCTTTAGCAAGCCGACAGCAACCAGCATACGAATCTCAACGAAGAACTCTGCAAACCATCGCCGCGGTAGCAGCAGTCGTGGTTATCGGTGCGGCACTTTATCTCTTACGGCGACCCAGACACATTTCCCAACCAGTTCCGCCTCCGCAGACTTCGCCTGCAAACGTTTCTTCAGACCCGGTTGCGCAACAGCAAAAAGCTGCCATTGATGACTGCGACATGCTGATCGCCGCCGACGATCTACCCGGTGCAGAAAAAAAACTGCAGAGCGTTGCAGGACTCAATGGGCCGCTCAACGGAACCGTCCAAGAGCGGCTTGCGGGCGTGGAAGCTGCAATGAAGGATGAGAATGTTCATCGCCTGCGTCTGAAAGAAGAGCAGCTCTGGCAAGATGCCGTCAAGCAGGTTGACAGCGGAAAATTCAGCATTGCGAAAAATGACCTTCAGCAAATCCTCAGACTGGGAGATGCAGGAACTAGGAAACCGGACGCCCGCCAGTATCTCGCTGAGGTTATTCCTGGTCGCGAACAGGAACACCGCCTGTTTGAGCAAGCGAAACAAGCGTCCGCGGAAACGAGTTCCGCCGGGCTACAGCGTGCTTCCGGCCTTCTCGATCAGGTGATTGCACTGAATGGTCCGCATAAATCGGATGCGCTTGGCCTTCGTAGCAAAGTCAATGAAGAAATTGGAGCGCTCCAAAAACAGCAGCGCGAGCAAAAACTCACGTCTCTGCAGCAATCTGCTGCGCAAAACATCGCCAAATCCGATTTGGCCTCGGCACGGCAAAACGCGCGCGATATTCAGGCACTCGGGGGCGATCCTGCTACTCTGCTCTCCCAGATTGACAATGCAGAGAATGCACGTCGGGTGCAACTGGACGCTGCATATCAACTCACGCAGCAACGAACGCAGGAGGCGTTGAGCTCCGGAGATAAGAGTCGCCTACAGGCGAGTCAAGTTGAGTTGCAATCGATTATGCAAGGGGGCGGAGCGCATAGCCAGGAAGCAGGGGATCTTTCAAAGCAAGTCAGTCAAAAACTCGCGTCCTTGAGCCAGCCCTCAGTTGTTCCACCCACTCCGCCGACAAACACTAGCCTGCCCACGCCAACGGGCGCCGAAGCGGATGTTCGTGCGGCTTTAGAAAAATTCAACGCTGCCTTTGACCAGGGACGGACAAAGGATGTGAAGGCGATCTGGCCAACTGCAGACAAGAAGTATACGGATGCAATGCACCCTGGAGGTGGATACGCCTTCGCCATGGCGCTTACTCCCCAGGGACCGATTCAGATCAGCGGTGACAATGCCGCCGTTCCTTGCCAGTTACTTCTGACGACAAAAAAGCCGAATGGACAGGACCAATCGAAGAGATCTGTGAAGGTCACCCTGCGCCGCGGAGACCGTGGTTGGCTGATTCTCGACCCTCTCGCTCCAAACTAAGATCTGCAGCAATCAGATTTCGAATCAGAACGTATAACCGAGCCCGAAAAGAGGAGTGGTTCGGGCGGTCAGGCCGTTGTTATCGAACCTGACCAGCACATTAGCTGTAAACACAAGATTGCCGATCACCTTCGCCTTATACCCAAAGGCGCCATTGTATTGTCCAAAAGACACACGGCCAGCGCCGACGAGACCCGAGACTGTGACCTGCTGGCAGCTGGGATTACCCGGTTCGCTGCACCCAACCTGAGGAAGGTAGCCTTGGGACTGCGCGGTAGCCATATTCGCGATGCCGTGTACCAATCCGATCTCATTGCCCAAGATATCAACCACTACGGTGTTGCGCCGTCCGAAAGCGATCTCGCTGCCCGCAGCCCATGTGAACACATCCGGGAGATAATCCTTGGTCGCGGTGAAGGGCTGCGCAAAAAATGGTGGTGGCACACTAGTCACTGGAGTTGGGGAGACCAGTCCTCCTAAAACACTCTTTCCGGTATATTGCCAGCCCACGTTAAAATGCGGCGAAAAGACGATCCCGTGCGCAAGCGGGGTGGTGTAGAGCGACAGGGCGAGGAAGGGCTTTATTGCGGTCGTGCCAAGCCCCAAAAAGTTTTTTTCGTCACCGGTCGGTAAGCGCAAGTCCGCGCCTACGGCAAAGGCGAGATTGCGCTTCCTGATCACCGTGCCTTTGGCGCGCAGCAGCATGTCGCCGAAGCCTGTACTGGATCTGTTGGCGGTGTTGAGCACACCCGGAATGACCAACCCACTCAAATCAGCATTCTTGGTCGGCTTTTGTCCTGGAGTGAACGTATCCAAACACCAGCAATTTGGGTTATTCGAATTGGCGCCGCCAAATCCATCGCCCACATAGATTTGCGCATTCGACGTCTGGGATGAGATTGAAGCGTGGACGATCGGTAGCCCTACCGAGACGTCGACCCGATCGGTGACCCCGTAAGTGAAGAATGCGACATTTTGACCAAGGCGAACGTCGGTTCCGATGCCCACTGTAGCCGGATATGTCGTCAGCGCCTGATTCGTGCTCCCAAGCAGGGTGCTCTGCTGGCCTGCGGGATCCAGAAGCCTGAGACTTCGAAGGGATTGGTTGTTTAGTGAGGTGAAATGGAAGTCCTCATTGGCGAAGCCCACAAAAAATTTATTCTTCCCGATCGTCTCAGCGCGTTCGGTGAAAATTGGGCCCAGCGAACTGCTGACCGGGAGCTCAGCTCCGGTCGTGGGGTCAGTTCTGGTGATCACCGCCGAGGCAGGAGACGCAATTGGAATGACAGTCAATTGAGTTGCAATGCTGGCATTGAGTTCGCTGGTTAGCCTGCTTATGGGGAATGAACTCCCAAAGTTGCTGGGCAATGCCAGCGTCGCGTTCGGTATCGTGCTCGCCGGCCCATTATAGGTAAAGACAGCGGGTACATAGCCAGGCGTCGAACACCCGGTTATGCCGGGTGTCGGGCACGTCGCAGAGTAGGGCACCACTTGGTAGGCCTTCGGAGTTTGGCTTTGCGCGCCGGCAAATGGTCCG
>JAFAGX010000659.1 GCA_019237515.1 Acidobacteriaceae bacterium | reverse complement strand
ATCGGCTTGAGATTCAGGTGCAGCGCACAATGTCCGAGATAAGCGAGATCGACCAGAGCGGTGTTGCCGTGGGCTGCCTGCAGTGCCAACGCCAGGTTTACTGCCACCGTTGTTGAACCGCTGCCGCCTTTTGCATTCACCACGCTGAAAATCTTTCCCCGGCTTTCTTGGGTGTGGTCCTTCCTTTGCGAGGCGGTCAGACGTACGAATGCCTCCAGAAGGTCGGTAGTGGTGGCGGGCCGCTCGATAAACTCGCACGCGCCTGACCGCATGGCATTCACGATGACCTGCGGCTGATTCATGTTACCAATGGCAAACAATGCACATTTCGGCATCTGCGCATGCAAAAGTTCTATGCCGCGCAGCGCTAAGTTCGGATTTTCCGTCGGAACATCAAGCAAAACTACGTCCGGGTTGGCGCTCTCGATTCGCCGCACTACGGGGTCACCGGTTGCCATCGGAAATGAAGCGCAGGAATGAACCGCACGGGCTACACTGGTGCCATCTACCAGCACCTGCAATAACGTGCGCTGCTCGTCATCTAGCGCCACGACTACAACTGACAGTTCTGGCATTTACTGCTCCACCTCACCCCGACCGCGCGTGCATGATTTATTTGTGACTTCCTGACGGCTTCTTCCCATCAAACTTGTTATCGTTCAGATACGGCTGCGGATTGCTCGGTCCTGCCGGAGCTTCTGCGCTTGGCGAAATTCTCTTCACCGTACACAACACCATCAGTTCCGATTTGTTCTTTTGCAGATTCTTGCTCTTAAATAAATTGCCCAAAATCGGAATATCCCCCAACCCGGCAATCTTGTTCACGATGTCGGTTACGCGATTGTCCAACAACCCGGCAATCACGAAGCTTTGCCCATCCTGCAACTCGAACTCCGTTTCCGCTTTGCGGGTGCTCAGGGCCGGCACCGTGAATCCAGAAATCGTCAGCGCATTGGCAAAATCCAACGTGCTGACCTCTGGCGCTACCTTGAGGTGAATATTGCCATTCGGCATGATCACCGGAGTGAAGTTCAGTTTCACGCCGAAGTCCTTGAATGCAATCGTAACCGCCGTAAAACCCTGTCCGGGTTGGACGATGGGAAAGGGAAACTGGCCTCCTGCCAAAAAGCTTGCTTCTTTACCGTTCACAGCTATCAGGTTCGGTTCAGCCAGGATCTGCAAGAGACTCTTCTGCTGCAGCGCTTCAATCGCTACCCCAAAGTTAATGTCAGTCCGGAAAAGAAAAAGATTGAGTGGGTTGCTGATGTTAATCAGCGGCGCAGTGTTGTTGGTGGTAACGCCCAGCGTGCCACCCGCGCCAGAAGTGGTGGTCGATGTGGTCGTGCTGACCGTCGCCCCCCCGAATTGTCCAGTCGTCAAAACTCCGGATGTGTTTCCGGTCCCAGGGGTGAAGTAATTCGCTCCAAGCTGCAATGCCGCCGCCCGGTCTACTTCCGCGAATTTGACCTGCAAGAGCACTTCTTGAGCACCCACAGGTCCGAAGGTCAATACGTTGACGACATTCTTCGAGTATGCCTCGGCGATCATAGCGGCGCGCTTAGAGACGTCTTCGGTCGACACGTGTCCTGACAGAACGATTGCAGAACGCGAAGGCGTCACCGTAATCTGCTCTTCGGGGAAGACCCGCCGCTCTTCCTCGGCGGCCGCGCTCACGTCCACGTCCACTCGCAAATCAAAGCTTCGCGAGCGCTCCAATTCATCCCAAATCAAAAGCGAAACCTCGCCTGCCGACCGGCCATGAACGAGAATTTGGGTCGGAGCCACGACAATTGGGTCCGCCACACCAGGGTCGGTCACAGAAACTCTCTTGATGCGTTCGGTTGTGTTAATCAGAATCGATTTTCCGACCATCACGCGGAGCGGCGCTGCGCCAGTGACCTCGGGCGCCGGTGCCTGTGAGCTTGTGGTCGGACCCTGGTTGGACGCCGGCTGGGCATTCATCGGCGACGCGTTCGGCTGCTGCTGTGAAATGGCGATGACTCCGGCGAACAGCAGCACACCGAGTATGCCGCCTGACCTTCTCAACCGCTTGTGGGTTCCCACTCTCTTAGTGTCCCGCACGCGGGAGCTCATCGACATATCCTTGGCCTCGGCACTATTTTTCTGAGAAATTCGTTTTTTCCTCTTTGTCACCTTTGTAGATCTCGACGGTGTAAGGGGCGGTCGCAGGGGGAGGGGTAGGAGCGGGCGCCGCGGTGCGCTTCATTCTTGGTCGCGCAGGTTCGGCATGAACTGGGGGATTTGCCGCGGCCAGCTTATACAGTGCTTCCGACCTGGCCGCCGCGAGTTCCTGCTGCTTTGTATCCAGAGGATTGCGTAATGCCAGCTGAATCTTGCCTTGATTGGCTGCTAGAGTCAGCTTCTGTGCGTCATCCGGCGAGACTAATAGCGTGATGACCGGCGTGTTTTGCGGCTCACCTGCAGCGTTACGCTCCAGTTTCTGTCCCGCCGCCAGCACGGCCACGTTCTCTAAAACTGTAGTTGTTTCCTGTTGATTGGCGCCTTCCGGATTCCCAGTGAGCAACACATCCACGCGCGTGCCAGGCAGCACGAAACCTGCGATGCCAGTTGTGTCATTCACCCGAACCGCAACCGCTCGCATCCCCGGCGGGATCAATGACGGCAAACCATATCCAGCGTTCTCCGCGGCTAATTTGTTCGTCAGAATCAGTTCGCCTCGAGAAATCGGAACCACCACACCACGTCCCAGCAGGCGGTCCTTGCGATGAAAAACTCCAACGGGTAGTTCACCTGAGGGGTAATGCACGTACTTGATGTCTTTTTCTTCAATCTTCGTGCCGACCTGCAAGTCATCCGCCGCGACCAGCACGTCTTCCCCGGGAACGGACTGGCTCCGGCCTCCTTGCAGATTGCGGTAAACCATGAAACTGACGACAGCGCCAATCACCAGAGCGAAGAAGCCAATCATCAAAAGCCGGTTACGATTCATTGCTGCTCCTGAACTTCTGATCGTGGCTGTTTGCGCCGTTCTTAAAGCTCATACGTAGAATTACGACTCAGAACTTCTTGCGGAAGCCGAAGCTTCGTAGCTTGACGCATTTAGCTCCTCGCAATGCCAATTTCATGTTTGGCAGCTAGCCTCACTGCGAAATCGAGCTAGCCACCGCCGAAAATACGTTGTTGGCATTTCCACCGATAAGCCGGATCGTGCCAACCACAATAACGAGAATGACGGCGAGCATCACCGCGTATTCCGCGATGTCTTGTGCTTCATCGCCTCGCCAGAGTTCACGAACCAAATTGTTGACCATCACCATACCTCCATCAGAACCTGTCAGTGCGGCTCTTGCGCACTCCATTGGCACACAGACTCCACCCTGCTCAGTTGCGTTTTGAATCAATAGCTTGCGAAGGGAAAGTCGCTGGGGACTTTCCTCCCAAGCCATGATACTCCGTGCCATGCCACCGGAGTGACAAATTGTGGCGCATTGCGCAGAAAATTTCAATTTTTCTAGTAACGATAGTCATGCACTAAGGTCACATCTGCGCTTGCCGCACTTGATCTTTGGCCGCAAAGGTGCCCCGGGGCCTAGAACTCAGCGATGACGGGTAAGAACTACTGCCTGAGAGTCCGCAAACACTCGTTGCCATCCAGGTTCGGCCGAAAGGGCCGTAATCATCGGCGCATCGGGAGGAAGTACGATGGTTTGAACTCCCCATTTTTCCAGCCCGGTCCGCCAATTCTCCCCCCGGACATAGTAGGCCGCGGCAAACTGATCCATAAACGAGTCGCCATAGACGTCCGCCCGTCCATCGATGAAGACCTTGTATTCCGGATAGAGCTTCCAAATAAAGTAACCGCCCCAGTTGTAATGGTTCATCACGGGAGCAGGTAAAGCAGCCCCTGCCACGAAACTCAGGGCCGCCGAGGGAAACTCCTTCGCCGTCACTTCTGGCTGATGACGAATCACATGCCGAATCCTTAGTCCACAAAAGGCTAGAAACCCAAGCAGCAGCGCAAGGTTGAGTGCAAGCTTGGCTCGCGTCAGAGGTATCTGGTGTCCGAGAGTCCAACGGACTCCCAGTCCGGGCATTGCCTGAACCACGCTGCAGAGCAGGGGCACGGCGACCAGGACGAAAATAGGAATGTGCCGAACCGATCGCAATGCTGCATACAGGCTGACAGCCAACAACAGCAATTCTCGTGCTCGCAAGCGATGCGAGCTCAATGCAGGGAGCAGGATCACCGCTAGCGCCAGCAACAGCACCGGTCCGTTTCTGGCTTGGTGGAAATCCGGCGACGCCCATTCCCCAATGTAGGCCAGCATTGCTCGAGAACGCAGTGTCTCCATCGGATAGAGGTACATCGCGAGGCCGTACGGATTCAGCGGAACAACAGTAACGCAGGCCAGTTCAACCGCAAGAAGATTGCGAGTCCGGTATTTCCATTGTTCCGGCGCCA
>JAFAGX010000598.1 GCA_019237515.1 Acidobacteriaceae bacterium | reverse complement strand
GCAGTTGAATTTCACACCCAACCCCAATTTTCATCCTCCGAACCGTGAGGCCACCGTGTTTCATGCTATGGCGGGGAGCATTTGGGTCGATGCGAAGCAAAAGCGCTTGGCCGAGATCAGCGGACGTTTGATGCGCGAAGTGAAATTTGGCTGGGGCATGCTCGGCTACCTCGATCAGGGTGGTCACTTCGTCGTGAAACAGGAGGAGGTTGCTCCCGGCTACTGGGAGCTCACATCTCTGGATGTTCAGATGAACGGAAAAGCGCTTTTCTTCAAGACGATTGCCGTCCAGCAAAAATACGTCCGTAGCGAGTTCAGGCAAGTCCCTCCAGATCTCGATGTAGCCAAAGCCGCGCAGATGCTGCAGAACCAGGTAGCAGCGCAGGAAGCCAGCTTGCGGTAAGCGTCCGACGGCAACCGCGCGCTGTGTAAGTACATCCAAGCGCTTCGTGCCTGAAGAGCGCCCCACGTCGTCGCAGCCAGTACCGGTCACGTCATCGATCCCTCCGGATCTGCCGAGAGAACAAGAAGCTTTGTTCCGTGAAGTGCTGCGCCTGCTCACGGAGAAGCGCGTGCCCTTCGCGGTTTCGGGCGCCTTCGCCTTGCGGCAACACACTGGCATTTTTCGTGACACCAAGGATCTCGATCTCTTCCTGACGGCCGAAAATGCGCCTCGCGCACTGAGTTATCTTGAGCAGAATGGATTTCACACCGAATTATGCGATCCGGTCTGGCTTATGAAAGCTCATCGCGACGAGTTTTTTGTCGACCTCATCACGGGAATGAGTAATGCAGCCATCGTGGTCGATGATTCATGGATCCTTCGCGCGCATCCGGCGATGGTGTACGGAGTTGAAACTCGAGTGCTGGCGCCGGAAGAGCTGATAGCGTCGAAACTTTTCGTGACACGACGCGAACGCTTTGACGGTGCTGATATCGTCCACGTCATTTATGGAATGCAAGGTAAACTCGATTGGGACCGTATCCTGGAGATCGCCGGTGAGCACTGGGAAATGCTGCTTTGGGCGCTCATTCTTTTCCGCTATGTTTATCCGGCCAAGACAGATTATGTTCCAAAAGCTGTCTGGGAGGATTTGCTGGGCCGATTTCAAATACTGATCTCTCAACCTGACCCCAATGCCAGGTTTCGTGGCAGCCTGGTAGACGAGAATATGTTTGCGATCGATTTGCGGGAATGGGGCCTGGAAAATGTGCTGGAGGGGTATCGGAAACAACGCTTGGCGAAGATCGAAGCCGAGCGGCTGAAGAAGTGCGGGTAAGAAGCGCATGAGAATCGCGGCCACAGCCGATCTGCATTTTGGTGGTCAGCGACAGGCTATTCTTCAAGAGGAACTCAGCCATGTTCGCGATGAAGCCGACGTGCTTGTCGTGGCTGGAGACTTGACCAACTTCGGTCAGCCGGAAGAAATGGAGCCGCTGATCAATGCGCTGGTGCGGCTTCGGGTTCCCACGATCGCCGTGCTTGGCAATCATGATTACGAAGGCGGCAAGGAAGCGGAACTGATGCGGATGCTCATCGCAGCCGGCATCAAAGTTCTGGACGGCAGCGCGTACGAGCGCGATGGCGTGGGTTTTGCAGGCACAAAGGGCTTCGTTGGCGGCTTCGGCCGCGCGGTGCTCACGGCCTTTGGCGAGCGCGAGATTAAGGATTTTGTTCGGGCTTCGATTGACGAAGCGGTCAAATTGGAGCGCGCGATGTCGCAGCTACGAACTCCTAAACGCATCGTGGTTCTGCACTATTCTCCCATTGCCGCGACGGTGCAGGGCGAAGCGCCGGAAATTTTTCCATTCCTCGGAACTTCGCGCTTGGCGGAAGTCGTAGACCGGCACGGTGCCGACCTGGTGGTGCACGGCCACGCTCACCACGGACAACTCGAAGGCAAGACAACTGGCGGCGTGCCTGTCCACAACGTTGCCATCACTTTGCTGCAAGCGCAGAAAACACCCGCGGCGTACCGCGTCTTCGATGTGTGACGTCAGTAACCACGCTGTTTACACCAAAGGGCCCATACGCCCAATTCCTCCGCTGAAAAAGCCAAAAAAGAGTTTAAGATGGGGCGCATGGCCAAGAAAACGGGAATGAGCGATGCCTCGCTCTGGGTCCTCGCGTTGGTTCTGATTCTGATAGCCGCCTGGACTTACTTCAAGAAGTAACATTCGCAATTGCTTTTCGCAGCCTCTCACATCTCTTTCGTCATCGAGATGCCCGACGCCATTTCTCTTGTTACAGCATGATTCTGTTCTGCTTACAGCCACAACCTGATTCGCGATTCTCCCGTTGTCACGTAAGGTGCTAATTCTTGAGACTTGAGAAGGTCATCATCGGAGGTGACAAATGGGAACCATATTGCTGATCATCGTGATTCTGCTTTTGGTCGGTGCACTCCCTACGTGGCCGTACAGCACAGGCTGGGGCTACTACCCGAGCGGAGGCCTGGGGCTGGTGCTGCTGATCGTTATTGTGCTGCTGCTCATGGGTCGAATTTAGCCGTCTGCAGGCTTTGCTGCATCTTAGGGACGAAATTCACGTAGGAGAAATGGGATGAGCGCTGAGCCTTCTGGCAGCCATGGTCAGTTTGTTTCGGATCTAGAAGCGATTCGACGCCGCGCGCGGCAGCACATCGAAAACGGTGCCGTCACAGAAAGCTACCAGGCGGATCGGGAAACCGTGATCCGGGTCCTCAATGAAGCTTTGGCTACCGAGTTAGTTTGCGTTCTGCGATACAAGCGCCATTACTACATGGCGACTGGAATTCACGCGCAGGCGGTCGCCGACGAATTTGCGGAACACGCGAAAGAGGAACAGGAGCACGCCGACAAAATCGCAGAACGCATCACGCAATTGGACGGGGCGCCGGATTTCAATCCCGAGATTCTGGCCAAGCGCAGCCATTCTCAGTATGTGGAAGGCACGAGCCTGGTGGATATGATTCGCGAAGATTTGGTTGCGGAACGAATCGCGATCGAGTCTTACAGCGAAATTATCCGCTATCTGGGCGAGCAGGATCCAACCAGTCGGCGCGTCATGGAAGAGATACTGGCAAAAGAAGAAGAACATGCTGATGATCTCAAGAACCTGATTGAGTGCGTTGCTGAAGCAGAGAAACGGGCTCGGTCTGGCGAGCGCGAACCTGCACGGCGAAAAGCCTCTTAAAGATGTGCCGATGCGCTAGGGCCTTCACCCTACGTCATCCGCGAAGGCCCCACCAGGACAAATACACGTACGTCCTCATTGTTTCGCCATCACTGTCCGGTTAACGTGCTTGAGTGCGAACGCCGAAAGTAAATCGAGCGCCCATCCACCGGGTTACCCGAGACAATCACGGTCATACACGTGCGCACACCTTGCGGTGCAGGAAGCAACACGAAACAAAATCAGCGCAATCCACAATAGCGGGTAAGACGTTGCTTTGGATTGACGACTACGAACCGGGACTGTCGGTTTACAGCGCGATCTTTGAAGGGTTTGGGTTCCGTGTCATTACCGCGACCCGGCCTGCCATTGGGCTCGCCTTGGCAGCGACCGAAAAACTGGATGCCGCCATCGTTGATTACGAGATGCCGGAAATGGATGGAGGAGCAGTCACCGCCGAGTTGAAGCGGCAACACCCGCAGTTGCCGGTGATCCTGTTTAGCGGATCGACCATATTTCCCACTCAGCTCAGGACATTGGTGGATGCCATCTGCGACAAAGCTGAACCTTTTGAATGGCTTCTGGCCACTGTCAATGCGGTGATCGGAAAGAAATCTCTCAATGCCCTGCAACAGCTTCGGCTGCGCCAACCATCTGAAGAGGGACAATCCGCGATCGCATAATCTCCGTGAAGTGCGTTACCACTGTTCCTAGACCAGACTTCGACTAAATCCAGGAGGATGAAATGAGAAATATTTGGTTGTCGATGATTACAGCACTGGTGTTTTTCGTGGCATCGGCGGTGGCACAAACGCCGTCCACGCAGGACCAGAGCCAGGGAACGACGGGCTCTTCTCCGGCCAGCACAGCCGGTGCTCAGGGGCGCAGCCCCGAAGGAACAAATTCGCCCAGCGATATGAATTCGCAGAGTGGAACCGGACAATACGGGCAGCAGCAGAGCGGACAGGGGCAGGGAACTGGCTCCCAAAGCGGCTCGCAAGCGACCCCAGGTGACGCCGGCTATGGCAATCCCGGTACTAACCAGGGAGCAAAAGGAGAGAAAAAATTAAAGGGTTGTGTGATGTCCGAGGGCGGCCAATACGCGCTTCAAACGAAGAACGGAAAGAATATTCCGTTGACGGGACAAGATGTCTCAGCTCACTCCGGACATGAAGTGGTCGTTCATGGTAGCTGGTCAGCTAGTAAGAGTGAAACAGCTAGTGGGTCTGGAATGGGGAAGCATGCATTCAATGTGGATAGCATCGATCATGTCTCGGACACTTGCACTAACGGCGGAGGGCAAGGCAAGACGGGATCCGGCAGCATGCAGCAGCCACAATAACTTGCATTGTTAACGAAAGGGCCTCGTTTGAGGCCCTTTTTCTTTGGATCTGAATGGCGTGCCTTGATGTCGCCTTTTTAGGGCACGATACCCGCAGGCGGCCGAAGATCAACTTTTCAATTTCGTGCACACGTGTCCCAGAATCGGATACCTGCGGGCCTTTCGCCGCTGGGCTTGTGATGAAAACGCAAAGTTTACCAGCAACTGAAATTGGCGTCGAGCTTGCTTGCGTTGCGCTGTGGACGCGAGGAGGCTGAGCCATGTCCAGCGAACGAATCCGCCAAGTGTT
>JAFAGX010000546.1 GCA_019237515.1 Acidobacteriaceae bacterium | reverse complement strand
TATCCAGGAAATGGACTACCAGATTTAGGCTGTGGGGGTGCTAATGCAATTCGCGCCCACAAACGAAATCGTCATCCCGACGCCCCGCGTTCTTGCCAGCGGCGCGAGGGATCTAGCGCGGAGGCTCAAAAATTCCCGTGGTAATCCACGGGAGATCCCTCGCTCCACCTGAAGAACGGTGTCGCTCGGGATGACGGCCTACTTCTTCTGCGCGTACTCGCTGGCACCCATAAGGTGAATCGAGACATAGGGCTCATCGCCGACTACCCAACTGTCGTGCCCGGGAGCAATATAAAAAACGTCTCCGGCTTTCATTTCGATGACCTGCCGTCGTCCGTAGCTGCCGTCGCGCGCCCAGACACGACCATGCCGACGTGCTCGACCGAGCAGCTCGTAGCACCCGCACTTCGGCCCACGTGCTCCGACCATTTCCAGCCAGGCTCGTAAGTGGCACGCCCGATGGTCATGCCGTTTATGTGAATCAACTCGAACTTGCCTTTAGGAAATCTGCGAACTTCGTCGGGATGGTCAAAGCGTTTCAGGATGACTTCGTACAAGGTGACCTCCTCAGGTAGCTGCTTTTTCCGATGATGCGGATCGTCAAAAGACCCAAAAAGGTTTGCGGCGTGCACTTTCTCAGGCGGCCTCAATCTCTGTGGAGGGCTTCTGTCGATCTGCGCGACGAGTTGAGCGAATGGCTTTGCTGTATCCACGCGGCTTCTTCTTGACCCGGTCGATCTCTGACGGCCTGACGCGCCTCTTGCGGCTGAACTCTTCACCCCGCGGCAAATCCTGAGGCGCACCCAGGATCGCTCGTGCCCTGATTCGGGGTAGCGCATCCTCCGGAAATCCCTTCACCTCGAGCAACTCCTCCCATCGAGTAAAGAAGCCGTGCCGCTTGCGATGGTTCACGATGCTGTAGGCCAGGTTCTTAGCGACGCCGGGGAGCTGGGTGAGAGTCTTTGCGGGGGCGTTGTTTAAGTCGATTCTGGCAGGCATGCAGCTTGGATGTGAATATTTGATAAAGTGCAACCTACGCGAGACCAATTTGGCCGGCCTGAAGCTTCGTTATGACTCCTAACATCTAATGTTTAGTAGACCTTTCGGGGTTTGACTTCCGACGTTTTGGGACCTACCCTGAAGGTGGATCTTTAAAGGCCTATCCCATAATGGGGGCGTCACGGCTTCGACGGAGATGCTTGCGGCCAAGAGGCATGCCGGGGTGCACACACCCGTAATCGCGTGCAAAACAATAGTTGCCAATCAACAGATGGCATACGCTGCCTAATTTTAGGTAGCCGTTCCCGGAGGCTTCGCCCGTGGGCCTCCGAAGGACGTCGCACAGCGGGCTGCTCTTTCCGGCTACGTCTGGGCCGGAAGGTTAAGATCTCAGGCTAGCGGAACGCGTTTCTTGTCCGTTCTGAGCGCGCGCCGCGAACGTCCCAGGGTAATGCCTGGGGCATGAACTGGACTACGCATGTAGGCTCTTGACCAGTGACATTTTCGGACGCGGGTTCGACTCCCGCCGCCTCCACCACTCTTATTGGGTCTAAATACCAGGCAGGATCTCCCGCAACAGTGCGGCGCAAAAAAGCGTACGATCAGAATGAATAGACGGCCGTGAACTGGATGACCCTGGTCGAAAGGTGTGCCATGAAGCGATCTTTTTTACAGATTTGACACCTGCCGGAATACAGGGCTTGCGCGTATACCCTAGCTACGGAAATAGCGCTTGAACTCCCCATAGAAGTTATGTGCCACATAACGGTTTGAGTCCGCTTCGGTCGCGTAGCCGCAGAGCCACGGAACAGCAACCCGGCGTGATGACCCGCCGAGCCTTGAGATTCCAAATGTCAACAGCAGCGTAAAGCCCAAAAGTATCGCCAGCATCGCAGGGATGAATATGGCTGAAGAATCCGGCGCGCGCAGGCCTGTCCACCAACGGCCGATTTCTGGAGCGGCAACTGCGATCGAAGTGCCGAGCCCTTCCGGACTCGCAAGAAACGCGTGTTGAATCAGTACATATGCGATTCCGGGCACGATGCCGAGCAGTACGCAACACAAGGCCAACGCAATTTGCGGAATTTGCATTAACCATGGGACCTCGAGTTTTCGTTCTGCAGATTTCTGTTTCACCAAACTGCTGCTGCGCGAGAGAAAGGCCGCGCCGAAAAATTTGATGAAGGAGGCGAGCGTCAGCAAACTCGTGACAATCGCGATGACTCCGCAGAGCGGCAGATATTTAACCATGCGACTCGCTTGGATCGTCGCAACATAAATGGTCCACTTGCTCGCGAAACCGTTAAAGAGGGGTACGCCCGAGATCGAGAGGGAAGCGACTAGAGCAGTGAGTCCAGTCAGCGGCATGAATTTCAGCAGGCCACCCGACTCATTCAGATCTTGTGTCCCGGTGGCGTAAAGCATCGAACCCGCATCCAGAAACAGCAATCCTTTGAACAGCCCGTGATTTAGCACGTGGAACAACGCGCCGGTCAGTGCAAACGCCGCCAGAGTCGACGCCACGGGGCCGGAGGCTGCCAACAATGCCATGCAAGCGCCAATTCCGAGCAGAACGTAGCCTACTTGGCCGATGCTGGAAAACGCGAGCAGACGTTTGGATTGCTCCTGTTTGAGTGCCTGCATGGTTCCGGTCAAGAGCGTAATGGTGCCAAGCACAGCCACCAACATGCCCCAAATCGCAAGTGGGTAGTGATCTCGAGCGCCGGCAGGCACCAGCCAGAGGAAGTAACGCATCAGGCCATACACGCCAGTTTTGATCATCACCCCGGAAAACATCGCGCTCACCGGCGAAGGGGCAGCAGGATGCGCATCGGGTAACCAGATCTGACCGAAAGGCCACATACCGATTTTGATTCCGAAGCCCACAAGAAATAGCGCGAACGCCAAGGCCGCGACAGCAGGCCGAGTGGCCAGGAGAACGGGCACATTGGCGCTAACGGTTTCGAAGTCATATCTCATAACCGCGCTGCTGTTTGCCGCTCTTCCGCTCAGAGTAAGAATTTCGGTCCCTACTAACGTGGCGCTACAGGCGATTTGCATCATGACGAGATATTTGTTGGCGGCTCGGACATTTTGCGGTTTTCGGTAGTCAAAACGGACCAGCGCGTATCCGGGAATGGTCATGAGTTGCCAGAAGATGAAGAAGAACCACATCATGTCGCTAGTGCTCAGCAGGCCATACATGGCTGCGAGAAACAGCAGGAAGTGCGGGTAATATCGGGCCACGCTGTATTCGGGATAATGCTTCATGTAAACGATGGAGTAGAGCGAGGCAGGCACGGAAATAAGGCATGCCAGGAGCAAGAAAACAGCGGTTAAGCCGTCAACGTGAAGCCTGAGTGCGAAGTCAAATTTTGGCGCCGCCCAGAAGGCGACAGAATGGGGAGACGGCCCGGCTGTCAGAACCTTGAAAACCGCGCGGGAAACTAGGACTGCAGTTCCCGTCGTCACGATGAATGACAAGGAACCGGCAAGGGTCTTGTTTCGCGAAACCACCAGGGCCAATACGGCTCCGACAATGCAGATGAGAATGGACGCGAAAACAGCCTGTTCCGGCGCCATTATGCGGTCACCTCGGATGCCCGCCCCCGGACGACACCTTGGAATACACCTTCAAAATGCGGCATCAAGTTGCACATCGCGGACTTGGTACCTCCAACAACTGAGCCTAGTCTTGTGGCGAACTGCGGGCGGTGATTCTAGTCACGAAAAGGAGTGACTGCGGGCATTCCTGGTATCAACATGGAACCGGCTTCTACCGCCCAAGGCGTGTTGCTCATCCATGCTTGCTGGGACGGCAAATCGGGCGAGCTGAAGTCGATCCAGTCGTGCATCTTTCACCTAGTTCAGCTGAGTTGCCTCGGTTAACCTCACGGGGTACGCAAGCGGCTGAGCGGATGTCCAACTGATCCTTTCCCAGAAAGCGCAAGCGCGAGACACGGTTATCCAGATTTAGATCCGCGGGATGCCTGTTGGGCAACGGCTTCCTGGGCTTTGCGGATTTCCTCCGGGTCACCCAGATAGTAATGCTTGATAGGCTTGAGATCCGCGTCCAGTTCGTAAACCAGCGGCACGCCAGTGGGAATGTTCAACTCCACGATCTCGCCCTCGGAGATGTCATCCAAGTATTTGACCAGCGCCCGCAGGCTGTTGCCATGGGCGGCGATGATCACCCGCTGCCCTGATTTGATTGCCGGAGCGACAACATCGTGCCAATACGGCAGAAAACGCGCCACCGTATCTTTCAGGCACTCAGTGAAAGGAATATCTTGTTGGGCGAGGTCACGGTAACGCGGGTCGCGACCGGGCCAACGGGGATCATCTTTGGTCAGCGGCGGAGGCTGGATATCGTAGCTGCGGCGCCAAATCTTGACCTGAGCATCCCCGTACTTCGCTGCCGTCTCGGCCTTATTGAGCCCCTGTAGCGCTCCATAGTGGCGTTCATTCAGGCGCCATGAGTTGTGCACGGGAATCCACATCAGATCCATTTCATCGAGTGCAATCCACAAGGTACGGATAGCCCGCTTGAGCACAGATGTGAACGCCACGTCAAAGATGTAACCTTCTGCTTTGAGGAGACGCCCGGCCCGGTGTGCCTCGGCCGTGCCGCGCTCTGACAAGTCGACATCTGTCCAACCCGTAAAACGGTTTTCCAGGTTCCATGTGCTCTCGCCATGACGAAGCAGAACGACTTTATGCATTGGCTGCTCCTTGTTGTTCTTTATCACTAGTCGCCCTTC
>JAFAGX010000026.1 GCA_019237515.1 Acidobacteriaceae bacterium | reverse complement strand
ATTAGGTTGCAAGAAAGCCACAACGCCCGGAATCGAACCGGCAATACCGCCCATCAACTGTCCCGCCACTTGCTCGATGGGAGCCCGCTTCGAGGGATCCTTCAAAAATGCGATCAAGAAAGCCTGATTCGATCCCAGGAATTGGGCATTCCCGCTCATAGTGAAAGTGCTCTTCACGGCGGGATTGGCTTTCAGGATTTTTTCCGCTTCTGTCTGGTAAGCATGCATTTGGTCAGGCGACGAACCTTCCGGCGCCACCAGCACGCCGCGGATGAATGAACTATCTCCTACCGGCAAGAACGCCTTTGGGACGATATAAAAGAGGAGTCCAGTGGCTACCAGGCAGACTACCCACACAACTGCCGAAATCCAGCGGTTTCGTAGGAAAAACCAAAGCTGGCGGCCGTAAATATCGAGAACCTTCCGTTCGAATGTTCCGAACACACGCTCCATCCAAGTCTTCTTCGAGCCTTCGCCACGATTGCCCAGCATCCGTGACGTCATCAGCGGAGTAAGGGTCAACGAAACCAGCCCGCTCGCCAGAATGGAAATCACGATCGTGATCGAGAACTCGCGGAAGATTCGCCCCATGAGTCCGCTCATGAACACCAATGGAATAAAGACTGCGGCTAGCGACAGCGTCATGGCCAGAATTGTGAAACTAATTTCTTTGGCCGATTCCAAAGACGCATCGAACGCATTCAGCCCGGTTTCCATCAATCGAACCGTGTTTTCAAGGAACACGATGGCGTCATCTACAAGAAACCCGATCGCTAGCGTCAGAGCCATCAATGACAAATTGTCCAGACTGTAGCCGAGAATTTTCATGGCCACGAACGTCAGGAGCAGCGAAAGCGGTAGCGCTACCGCGGGGATCAGGGTGTCTGTCGCTCGCCCCAGGAACAGGAAGATCACCATGACAACGAGCACGAACGCGATATAAAGAGTGATCTGCACGTCACTAATGCTGTTGACGATCGTGAGCGAGCGGTCGTAAGCCGTGAACAGCAGAACTGAACTCGGAAGTTGCGACTGAATCGACGGCAACAGATCGCGCACGGACTTGGCCACATCGACCGCATTTACTCCTGCCCGGCGAAACACTCCGATAAAGACGTTTGCCCCAGGTTCAGGGTACCCACGCACCCAGACGCGCATGTCGATGCGTTCGTCTTGCACTCCTTGCTTGGCAGTTGCAACATCCTTCAAGTAAACCGGCGCGCCATTACTCTGGCCAACAATCAGATTGTTGTACTGCTCGGCGCTCATCAACTGACCCTGCGGTTGCAGCAGAAAACTGCGATTCGGACCATCGAATTGGCCGGCTCCCGTATAGGCGGTGCCGTTCTTGACCGCGTTGGTCAGATCTTCCAAAGTAATGTTGCGAGTCGCCAACATCGAAGGGTTCGCCTTGATGCGCACTGCGGATTGCGTTCCGTAGATACCAACTTGGCTCACTCCCGGCAGGATGCTGATCCGCTCGCCAATTTGCGTATTGGCGTAGTCGTAAAGCTGCCCTTCCGTCGCCGTGTCGCTCACGATCGCGATGTACATGATCGGCTGATCGTTGGGGTTGGTCTTCGTGAATGTTGGGGGACTGGGCAGATCAATCGGCAGTTGACCTGACGCGCGCGTGATCGCAGCTTGCACATCGGTAGCAGCGCCGTCGAGACTTTTATTCAGATCGAACTGCAGCACGAAGCTCGAATGGCCCTGGGTGTTGTTCGATGTCACGAGCTCCAGGCCCGGAATTTGCATGAATTGACGCTCGAGCGGTGTGGCGACATTATTCGCCATGGTTTCCGGCGTTGCACCCGGGTAATTCACCTGTACCTGGATGACGGGATAATCGATCGCTGGAAGATCGCTGACCGGCAAACGAAAATATGCAAAGACTCCGAACAAGATGACAGACACCGTGAGAGCAACCGTCATCACTGGGCGGCGAATGAAGAGTTCCGAGAGATTCACGACTGCCCTCCGGCTGCGCCGTTTGCGCCAGTACTTGAGCCTGCGCCAGCGACGCGAACCTTTCCGCCTGGCCGCACCAACATCTGTCCCGCCAAAACGACGCGCTCATCTGGTGCGATACCTTCGGTCACGACGACATCCGCGCCTTGGCGCTGCCCGAGCTTAATCGGGCGAAGTTCGGCGGTATCGTCAGCCTTGATGACGTACACGAAGGGTCCCTTTTGACTGATCTGCGTCGCCTGATTTGGAATCAGGACAGCATTCTTCTCCGTGCTCAGAATGAGCTTTACATCCACGAACTGCCCCGGCCAGAAATGATGGTCGGGATTGCTCATCGTTGCGCGGAGATTCACCGTCCCCGTGCCGTTCTGCACGGCGTTGTCCAGAAATTCCACTCGGCCAATCTTGGAACTGCTTTCCAGATCAGAAGGCAACCGGACCGTTGCTTTTAAAGTTCCGCTGGACATCTGTTTTTGCACAGCAGGCAAATCGCTTTCTGTAACGGTGAAAATTGCGTAGATCGGATCCAGGCGTTGAATGGACAATAACGACGTGCTGTTCGCTTGAACGACGTTGCCTACATCCACCAGACGAGCGCCCGCTCTGCCATCAATCGGCGAATGAATGTAGCAATACTCGAGATTAAGCTTCGCTGTTTCAAGCGCAGCTTCGGCCGCTTCGACTTGAGCCTGATCTACATCGACGGTATTTTTCTTCGTGTCGTAATCCTGCTTGGAGATGGCCCGCTCAGCGATTACCTCCTGGTCGCGTGCAAACTGGATCTTCGCAAGATCGAGCGCGGCTTTGGACTGCGCCAGTGTTGCCTGGGCCGCGTCAACTTGCGCCTTGTAGGGCCGCGGATCAATGACGAAGAGAAGCTGACCTTTCCTGAGATTTTCTCCGTCCTGGAAATGGCGTTCGACGATGCGCCCGCCGACCTGTGGCGTCACCGTCACTGACTCGAACGCTGCGTTTCTGCCAATCTCATCCAGATATTGCGGCACGTCTTGCGTGGTCGCCTTCACTACGGTGACCAGTGGTGCGGGCATCGCCGGTGCTGCCTGGACGTTGTTCCTGCTGCACGCTGTTGTGGCCAAGATTGCGACAATCGCCACCACAACGAATAAAAAGCGCGTTTTTTCTTTGCTAGAAATCATCGCCATCCTCAGAAAATCATTTATGCGGTTGCCGCGAGTTCCCCCATGGCTTCCGGCACCGCTGGAACCGGGGCATTGGTTGAGAGTGATTGCGCATTTACTGATTTGCTATCCGCTGCCGCGACCCTTCCAAGCTGTTGCACAGCACGCAATCTTGCCGCCGCGACATCTGAGCTGGAGCAATTCAGGAGCAGCGCGCATTCGCGATCGGAGTAGGTTTCGAGTACCGACATCACAAACACGAAGCGCTCAAAGGTTTCCAACCTGCCGACAGCTAAAAGTTCCGCGGGAAGCTGCCTGAGCGCATTGCGAGCCTCAGCTGCAGCAACTCGAGCCTTGCGGTCCGGGCTTGGCGCAAGCATGCGAATCGCATTGATGATGATTGTGCGCCGCGCCCAGGATTGCGCCCATTCCTTGAAAACCGGATTCGAATTCTTCGAATCTTCAAGCCCGCCGACAAAACAGTTTTGCGCAAGTTCTTCGTTCCCAGTTAACAACAGTGACAGTAGGTAGAGACGATCCATCTCATTCTCGAATACTCGGCAGAAGTCGGCTTCCGTTGCATACTGGACGTGCACTGGGTGGTTTACTCGTTTGGAACCGAAAATGTTCACACTTTCCTCCACACTGTTAGTCGTTTGAGACTTGTGAAAATTGACAAGTAAAACCTGATTATTTTTGCAATTTCCGGCCGAGTAGCACGGCACTATTTGACGCACCGGCATCGGCGCGCTAGTTGCCGTAGTAAATGTTTTGTCAAAACGCCTCCGCATGCAAACCTCGCTCCATCTCGCATCAGCTTGTAAAGCGCGGCTTCACCGTCGCGGTTAATGAGCGTGACATTTGTTATGTCAACCAGCAGCTTCCGTCCTTGCAAACCCTCCTGCGCCCGTCGCCAGGCACTTTCGATTTCATCCGTCCACGGCGCGACCAACTTGCCTTCTAAAATCAGCCTGCGTTGGTTGTCTGTTTCGGCGATAGAGAGCTTGAACATGGTGGACTGCCCGTACCTTTTCAAAGGCAACCCAAGGGCCAAACTTGCTTCCAGCGAAGCTTTCGCAAAGCTATTGATAACGGCTGAGAAAAGCGATTGACACAACTCCGAATGGGAGCAATGTCGAAACATGTCGAGACGCACTTCGACAGTTTGTCGAGTTAATGCAAAGAGAACTGTTGTGCGAAAGCGGCTGGTTCCCAGCTTTATGAGGGTCGTCGCGGATCGATCCCAAGCTTCTTCATGCGCGATATGAGAGTGGTTCTCTTAAGCCCAAGCAGGGCTGCAGCGCCTTTGGGTCCGGCGACGCGCCCCACAGCTTGTTTGAGCGCTCCAATAATCTGGCTCCGCTCGGCCGACTCTGCTGGTGTGGTCACCGCCGGTAACTTCCCGTGGTTCGTAAGCTCAGTGATCGGGACGTGCAGTGCTGTACCTTGAGTAAGAATCACCGAACGCTCGATAAAATTCTCGAGTTCCCTGATGTTGCCCGGCCAGTGCCAAGTGGAAAGCTTTTTCATCGTTGTCGCCGGAATCGACTCAATCTGCTTCTCCATGCGGCGCCCGTATTTCTGGGCGAAGTAACGTACCAGCAAGGGAATATCCTCGGGACGTTCTCGCAACGGCGGGATGCGAATCGGAAAAACGTTCAGGCGATAATATAGATCGCTACGAAACTCACGAGTCTCGATCATATCCTCCAGATCGCGATTGGTTGCCGCCACCAGCCGCACATCAACCTTCTTCGTTCGCGTGCTACCCAAGCGTTCAAATTCACGTTCCTGGAGCGCCCGCAACAATTTCGGTTGAACATCGATAGGAATGTCTCCCACTTCATCCAGAAACAATGTACCCTGGTCTGCCAGCTCTAGACGGCCGATTTTTTGCGTGATTGCTCCCGTGAAAGCGCCACGCTCGTGGCCAAAAAGTTCACTTTCCAGCAACCCTGTCGGAATCGCCGCGCAATTCACTTTCACGAATGTGCGATCTTTGCGCCGGCTGCGTTCATGGATCGCGCGGGCGATCAATTCTTTTCCGGTGCCAGTCTCGCCCAGCAGCAACACGGTCGAATCACTTGGGGCCACTGTCTCCACAAGCTGCAAAACATGGCGTAACCCGGAACTCTGCCCCACGATTCCTTCAAAATCCATCTCACCGCGAATTTCGTCTTCGAGGTACAGCTTTTCTTGCGCAAGTTTGTCTTTGAGCTCTGAAATTTCTTTGTACGTCAGAGCATTCTCGATCCCAATTGCCACTTGATTGGCGGCTTGGATCAGAAAAGAGACCTCCTCACCGTCAAATCCATTCTCTTGACGTCTTCCGACCGCCAAGACCCCCAACAATCGGTCCTTGCTGATTAATGGAATATCGCAAAACGAATTCAACCCTTCCGCGCTTGCCTTTCTAATCATGTCGGGCGGAAGTTCGGTTGGATCAAGACGGTTCACAATAACCGGCTTACCACTTTTAAAGGCCTGTCCTGGGGTGCTTCCCTCGATCGGAACCAGGACTCCTTCGGTGAAGACTCCCCGGCTCTCGGGAAAATCCATTGCGTGCACAACCAGGTTCTTCTCATCTTCGTCGGTCAGCATCACGGCTGCGGCATCACAACGCATCACCTGGCGAACGCTCGCAGACGCGGCCCGAAGAAGATCATGAAATTCCAGGTTCGACACCACTTGATTGGTCAGGTCAAGAATCAGCTTCAGCTGGTCCTGAACCCGCTGCGAGATGTAGAAGTTTACCGCGGCATCTATGGCGAGCCCGATCTGACCCGCCACAATACCAAGGAACCGAACCTCTTCGTCGTCGTAGGCATTGGGATAAAATCGGCCCACGCTCAGCACGCCTAACCGTCGTGGCCCTCTGATTAAAGGCACTGTGCAGGTCGAAGCGATACCGACCTCACCAAGAAATGTGCGGTACTTTTCAAATCGTGTCTCTTGGTTCCAGTCGACAATCGTTAGGGCTTCAGCCGAATCGTGCACCCAACGAAGCGGAGAATCGTCCAGTGCACCGTCTTCGCACCCTTCCATTCTTTTGCCGTTCACTTCCAGGAGGCTCCAGCACCTCGCGTTCGTATCCTTGTCGAAAGCGACCAGATGAAGACAATCAAACGGCGTTACTTCGTGTAGTTTCTCCATCAGCGTGGTCGAGGCACTGTCGCAATCGCTGCATGTGGCGATCGCGTTCGCTGCCTGCAGGAGCGCCAGGTAACGCTGCTCTTCGATTCTGGGAAGGATTGACGCTGCTGTCACCATAGGCTTAGACGGCTGTGATGATCCAGGATTTCCCGCATCCGGTATGCGGTTCAGGACACTGCTTTCTTGATGAGATGACATCGACTAATAAAGGATGCGGCAAAGGCGTCAGAAACTCTATCGATTTTGAAAATTTTTCGGTACAAACATAACTGTTTGTTGTTAAGCCTGGTTTTCGGAACTTACAATTAAGTTACTGTCCTGCAACAAGTTTCAATCGGTGCTCCTTGCTCGATCTACCTTGCAACCTCCGTTACGACTAGCGAGTAGCGTCCCGTCAGACCGGGCCCGAGCCGCTCATGTAAGTCCCACATATCCAGTTGATTGGATACATGAATCAATGTACTCTTAACCGTCGTCGCGCCAAGGACCGGAAAACGGATGGCTGCGGCAGTTGAGGGGCTGGCGTATTACCATCGAAACTTGAGAATTCACGGTCCAAATCATTGTGGGGAAACAATTTAAGAAGATAGGGAAGTACGATTCGATCGAGCCGATTGGCCGCGGCGGAGCAGGGACCCTTTATAAGGCACAAGACCCCGCACTCGGCCGTAATGTCATTATTAAGGTCCTCGCCCCACTCCGGGATGAAGATCCCGAAATGCTCAAGCGTTTTAATCTGGAAGCGGAGTCCCTGAGTGAGTTACGGCACCCCAATATAAACCCGGTGTACGAATGGGGCGTGGAGGATAGCCGCCCGTACCTGGTCGTGGAGTATCTTGACGCGGATAGCTTAGATTCACTCATTCGCGCCCGCTCGTCCATGCCGCTGGATGAGAAGCTGAATATCATTCTCCAGGTTTGCCAGGCTCTTGATTGTGCGCGTCAGCACGGCGTGATTCATCGCAACCTGAAGCCCAGCAACCTGATGGTCCTGAAAGACGGCTCCGTTAAGGTTGTGGATTTCGAGATCGCGAGCCTCGGATCAGAAAGCGCGCGACAGTCCGGCAACGAGAGTTTCCAGTATCAATCCCCGGAACAGCTCAGTGGGGCGCAGATCGACGCCAGGAGCGATCTGTTCTCAGTCGGTGTCGTACTGTTTCAACTCCTTACCGGCAAACTTCCATGGGAGGCCACAGAAGCGGGCGAACTCCTGTCGAAGATTCGTAACGAGGGCCCGGGCTCTTTAAAGCGGATTGTGAAGAATTGCCCCCCTGGTCTCGACGAGATCGTGCAACGGGCGCTCGCCAAAGCGCCCGAGCAGCGTTATCAAACCGGCGAAGAGTTTGGTTCGGATTTGACCCGCATTCTTGAGAAATGGAAGCGCGAGCGGATTTCTGAATATCTGCAGAGTGCGGAGACTGCGGCAACTCAGCGGCAGTGGGCACGTGCAAAAGATTACCTGCTGCAGGTGCTCAAATGGGATCCGCAGAACGCTCGTGCCAAGGTGAGACTGCGTGAGGCGCAGGCGGAATTTCAAAGGCAGGAGGGCAGCGCTGGAGCTAAAGAGCTGCTGGCCGAGGCGGAACATGCACTGGCTCGGTCCGACACGCACGAAGCAAGCGAATACCTGAACCAGGCTTTCAAGCTTGATCCGGGCAATACGCAGATTGTGCGGCTTCGGGAAGTATTCGGAGAAAGCCAAAAAGCGGAAACTAAGCCCAATGAGCCCGTACGCGCGGCCGTAGACAGGAATGCTCCTCTTGAAGGCGCTCGCTCATCGGTACAACAAGCTCCGCCTGCAGCCCCTCCGAAGCCTCAGGTTCGTGAACTGCAGGTTCCAATCGCTCAACCTCCGGTAATCGTTCCACCTGTAATCAATGACCGGCAGAAGCAGGTGCAAGATCTCGTGGCGGAAGCGAAAAAGCGAATCTCGCAGAATGATTTGTCGGCAGCGCTTCAACTCTTAAGGCAAGCGCAGACCCTGGACCCCTCAGCTTCGGGGATCAAAGACCTTCTCGTAGTAGCCGAGGCGAGGCAGCAGGAAGAGCGAAGACGTGCCGATCTGAAGAATGTGACCGCTCAGGTCCAAGAAGCATTCGCTAAACAGGATTACGTCACGGCTGCGGCTCGCATTCGGGATGGTTTGGCCACATTCCCCAACGATCCGGAACTGCTCAAGCTGAAACTCGACATCGAAAGCCAGCAACGAGAGAGCGAAAAGCGGCGTGATATTGAACAACAGTTGGCTGACGCACGCAAACTGGTGGAAAGCAATCAACTCAGCGAAGCTCTGGATGTGTTGCAGCGCGCCTTGCATAAATATCCCGCAGAGACTTCTCTGGAGAGGTTGTCGGCAACGGTGCAGCAGAGCATCGAGAAAAAGCGCATGGAGGACGAGAAATCGGACGTAATCCGACGTGCTCGCGATTTCATCCAGCTTCGTAAATTTTCTGACGCGATTTTGTTGCTCGAAACAGCCTGCAAAGAAACCAACTCGGGCGACTTAGATGAACTGCTGCAACTCGCCCGATCGGAAGCCGGCGCTTTTGCCAAACGCCAGAGCTGTGAGGCGATCGCGAATCAGGCACGCCAGTTAGTGGCGGAAGAAAAGTATCCAGAAGCACAAGACCTGCTCGAATCCGCACTTCACGATTTTCCTGATCCGCAGCTCAGAACGATGCTCGCCGATATTGCCCGCCGAATGGCCGACTTGAAATCCGCCGTAGATAAAGCACTTTTCACCGCAGAGCAGTTGGAACGCCGGGGGCGGTACGCGGAAGCAATCAAATTTCTAGAGGCACAGGACTCGCAATATAGAAACGTGCCCGGATTCGCCGAGGCCGTGCATCAATTTCGGCAACGCGAGCAGGCAATCCAGGCAGTGGTAACTCTCAAAGAACAGGTGCGAAACGCTCTTGCCGCAGAGGATATTGGCAGCGCGCGAGCACTCTATCAGAATTTTCAAATTCCGCTAGGGGCTACGGACAGCATTCAAACGGAATTGGTCCTGGTCCGGCTGGAAATCGAGGCCAAACAGACCGAAGTCGCGGACAGGAAAATCGGGGTCGCTATTCGTGATGCTCAATTGTTGTCAAAAGATAACTCCCCCGATGCTGCTCTGAAGTTGTTAAACACGGTGGCGCCATTTTTGCCGTTCGGCTCCGCGGCGCTCCAGGAGCAATTTCAAGGCTTGCAGGCGGAGCTGACGGAGAGTGCAAAACCGAAGCCAGCCCCGGTTACAGAATTACTGAGCATAAACGCGATAGCGGACTTGATTGCCAAGAGCCCGTTGACTGAGGCGAAGCGACGGCAACCGGCAGGGGCCGACGTTCCTCCCCCGGTTTCGCAAAAAAATGCGGATCACAAGCCCCAAGCAGCTTCCTCTGAAGTGATGCCGAAGGGGGCCGAAAAGACGGCATTGCCGAGCAAACCTGCGGAACCACAGAAGACGGCAGTAAAACGTGCAGAAGAAGCTGCCAAAGCTGCAAACGTCGCTAAGGGAACGCTCTCTTCAACGCCGGAAGCGGCCAGGACGTCAGCGCCAACTTCACCGAGCGTGAGTTCGGAACCACAGAAGACCGCAGTCACAGTTCCGGGAGAACCCGCCAAAGTAGCTGCAAAAACCGTGGAACCTTCAACCGTCTCGCCACCGCCGGAAAGCGTCAATACGGTCCTTGGCGCCCCTGCTGCATCCTCCAGCGAACCGATCCTATCCCTCTCCAAGTCTTCCGAAATTGCCGTCCAAATCGCCGAATTTGAAGGTGTCAGGTCCCGGCACGAGTACATTGAACCGGAACATTTTTTGTTGGGCATCCTCAGCCTGGAAAAGGTCTTCGAGGCTGATGTGCAACGTGAATTCCGCTTAACCCCGGAGGCTGTCGAATCGGTGCGGTCTGAATTCGAGCCGCTCCAGTCGCTGCTTGTAGCCAAGGGAGTTAATTCGCGGATGACGCGCCGCATCCTTCGTGAATTACTGCAGAAACGGTTTGTTTCTCGCTCGAACCAGACGGTCCTTGCGGCACGGCCTTCGCCAAGGATCCAGGGCTTGTGCGTGCGTGCGGTAAACGTTGCAAGAAGTATGTACTCCGCCCAGATTCGGATCGAGCATTTCTTGCTTGCATTGATTGAAGAAGGACAATCATTGTTACCCGAGTTCCTGCAGCAGGTCCATCTTTCTTCGGATGACTTCGCGAAGGAACTGAAAGCATTCCGGCAGAGTCCGAAGCGTACGCCGGTTCGCGTGCTCAATGCGACCAGTACCGCCATTCCATTGACCGAGGTGCGGGAGGTCTCATTTGCGAAGACACAGATCCTTGAAGCGGTTAACACAGAGACCACTCCCCCGCCAGCTGATGCGAAGGAAACCGAAGAGAAGAGCGCAGGAGCAGCAGTAGCGGACTCACCAAACCGGTCTGCGGCGCGATTCAAGTTGCTATGCGAGCTGTCCTCGGAGATTGAAAGAGAAACTCGGGTTGAACCAATTCTTCATCGATTCTTGACAGGTTTGCTTGCGGCCATTCCAGGAGCAGATCGCGGTGCCGTGCTGATCAAGGGCAACAATGCCGAAGAACTGCTGCTCAAAGCATATGTTCCGCAGAGTGAACCGGTAATAAACCTGGAGGCGGCGTGCCGAGCGATGGAGACCAAGCAAGCATTCATCTCTAAACAGGAGATGGATTCCGATACCCCCAATCCGAGCTTCGGCATGTATGCACCGCTCGTATGGAAAGGCCAGATCTTAGGCGTAATCTGTCTCGATGGCGCCAATGCTGACCAAGCATTCGAAAGCGATGATCTGAAGACGTTAGTCGCCGTCGCGCAACAGACCTGCATGCTCCTCAATGATATGCAGCTGCAAGAGGACTTGAAGCGTAATGTGGGCTTGCTCGATCGTTTGTTGACGAATTTCTCGCCCAAAGTCCGGTCCCGGCTGCTCGACAGGGTTCGCCGCGGACGCTTGCAGCTTGGCGGAGAACGCTCTGAGGTCACGATCCTGTTTTCCGACATCCGAGGGTTCACCAATCTTTCCGCGGGAATGGATACCGAAGACATCCTCGAGTTGCTCAACCAATGTTTCTCCTTGGCTGCCGATTCCATATTCAAGTTTGACGGCACGATCGATAAGTTCATCGGAGACGCTGTGCTGGCCGTCTTTGGCAGTCCCGATCCAGATCCGCAACACCACGCAAACGCGCTCCGCGCAGCGGCAAACATGCAACAGGCCATGGTGGAATTGAACCAGCAGCGTGCAGCTCGCGGGCAGAAAGTCTTCGAAATCGGAATCGGACTTCATTGTGGTGAGGTATTGCATGGCTTTGTGGGTGCCTCCGAGCGCATGGAATTCACCGTCATCGGGGATGCCGTCAACCTGGCGTCGCGATTTTGTTCCGCGGCTAAAGCCGGAGAGATCTTGATCAGCCCAGAGTTGTACCAGCGCGTTTGGCAACGAGTTGAGGCTTCGCAACTCACCATCCCCACCAAGCACGAAGGACCTCTGTTGGCGTATAAAGTTAGGAGCCTGAAGCCGCAAGCCCAGAAAAAATATGCTTGATTGCGCGCCGGAAAAGGGCGAGGGTATGGCTGGGCTCCGCTGCTCCAGAGAGACAAATGAGGTTTCTCGCGACCTGACGCACGGCTCAGTCAGGCAGCGCGGGGAAGGGCCGAAAAATGAAGTATTGCGCCACTTGTAAAGTCGTTTACCCCGTCGACTTTCAATGTTGTCCCAAAGACGGGACCACACTCAGTAGCAGCTCAGACTATCTACCGGGAATGGTCATTCGCGAGAAGTACCAAATTCTTCAGCGAATCGGCTCCGGCGGCATGGCCACGGTATATCAGGTTCGTCATCTTGCCTTCAACGAGATCAAGGCCATTAAGCTCATCAACAGCCAGTTGGCAGATGGCGATCAGTTCATCAAGCGGCTGAGATCAGAAGCGGTGACCGCCCGCAAACTCCAGCACCCGAACGCTGTTCACGTAGATGACTTGGACCGTACCGAGGATGGTCGTCCATTCATCGTTATGGAGTACGTAGAAGGGCAAAACCTGAGAAGCGTAATCCGAAACGAGGGTCCGCTTCCCACCTTGCGGGCGCTTTCCATTAGCGCCCAGGTGGCGTCGGCACTTGCCGCGGCGCATAAACTGGGGATCACCCATCGCGACATTAAGCCTGACAACATCCAGCTTATCGCGATGCCGGATGGCAGCGATTTCGTGAAAGTTTTGGACTTTGGCATCGCCAAGTTTACCCAGGCTGGATCAAGCAGCGCGCCGCTTACAGCTTCAGGATTGCTAGTTGGCACTCCGCAATATGTGTCTCCGGAACAGGCGATGGGAAGGCATGGCGCCGAACTCGATGGACGGTCCGATCTTTACGCCCTCGGCATTGTCTTGTACGAAATGCTTACGGGACGGGTGCCATTCGACTCCGACACTCCAGTCGGTTTGCTGGTTCAGCACCTGCATACGGCGCCAATTCCTCCCGACCAGTTGAGACCCGATCTTAAGATCCCGGCGTCGGTTTCTGCGGTGCTGATGAAAGCGCTCGAGAAAAATCCGAATGACCGCTTTCACGACGCGGAGGAAATGCGTCATGCAATTCTCGGACTGCAAGACGAACTCCAGCGTCCTTCCTCCGCACAGGAACCTGAATTGCCTGTCGAAGTTGTTTCCGAAAACAAGAAAGCCCCGACGCAGCGAATCCCGGTGCCTGATACTGCCACGTCCACTCATCGTACGCCGCTCATGGATAAGGTCGCGCCGGTCAATTCATCGCTTGAACCCGTATCACTGGTTGAACCTCTTTCATCAATCGAATCCGTAGGCGAATCTGCCCCGGCAATCGAACCTGCGCCACT
>JAFAGX010000008.1 GCA_019237515.1 Acidobacteriaceae bacterium | reverse complement strand
TAACGGCGAGGCAGAAATGAACATCGACGTGGACGAATCCGCTTTGCCCGAAGCCGCAGTCCTTGTCCAAGTCAGCTACACCGGACGCACCGCGACTCGGAAATTTCAGCTGCGGAAAATGGAAGCCTGAGGACCGATTCTACTGCGCAGAACACTATCTCAGAGACTACTTACAAGTTTTTGTATACAAGAGTTGAGGATCTGGTAGCAGACTCTGGTTTGCTCCGGCCCGAGATAGAAGGGATCCGCTATTTCGGGGATTTTGTTCTCCGCTTCCGTGTAAACGCCCAGCATAAATATCTTTTTCTGGCTTGTCGGCCAGCGGGTAGCGAGCTGAACGTAATTTTGAAGATCCATGGCGAAGATAATATCTGCCTCGTTTACTATTTGATCTGTTAACAGTCGAGCGCGATGTTGCTCGAGGGAGATGCCAAGTTCCCGAGCCGCGGCGATGGCCCACGGATGCGCTGCACGGCCATGCGTGGCATTCAACCCAGCCGAAGCGACCGAAAATTGCGCTCGCCCAACTCTCGTGAGCTCTCGGACCATCAATGCTTCGCACATGGGGCTGCGGATAATGTTTCCGAAACAAACAAAAACGACGGAGCGGCACCTCTGAAGAGGGGGCAGCTGGCGGAAGCCAAGTCCAAGCGCGTCTAAGATTCGCAACTTCAAATACAGAGGTCGTTCCATACGGGAGTAAGTTCTATATTTCCGTATTTCGTCAATGAACGTGGCCGGTAGAAATCGCTTGCCGGCAGCGGCAGCTAGCTGTTTCGTTGTCCGCTGAACGGCTTTTGGGTTGTCCACTCTGAATAGATTATCAGTGTCACCCACAACTTCTTCTGGCCCACGCAAATTCCCATTCTGCAACTTCTCGGGACGCCGCATGATTCATGCGATTTTCACACGGCTGTCACTAACCAAAACTGTGAACGTGAATAATTCTTGGCTTCTGGCCAATGTAAGACTCCCCATACGCCGCTTCTCCGGAGGATCTTGTGTGGGAGAATCAGCGCCAGCCCATAGGTCCCACTCCCAAGGAGTGGCAGGTGATCGAATTGGTCTCACAAGGCCTGAAGAATCGGGAAATTGCGCAGCAAATCGGAACTACCGAATTCGTTGTCAAAAACTATCTCTGTGCGATTTACGACAAACTCGGGCTTTGGAACCGCGTGGAACTGGCCTTGTGGTATGAGGCCCGTCATTTTCCAGGTTGATTTTGAAACTGCTGGACGGACGTGTACCGCGGCAACGTTGAAGCCATGGGTTGACGGCCCCTTCTAGTCTGACAAAACGATGTTCGAGCAGATCGAACTAATTTGCTCAATTCCTATTTAGGTTCTTCCCCGGGAGCTCCAGCTGATTCGCCAGCGGGGATCCCGATGGCCTGAATGTTTTGCCCTGCCATCATTTTCTGAAATGCGGCTAAATCGGTGCGTTGGAGCTCGGCCCAGTGAGCGACGGCTTCGTCGGCTTGGTGTTTTAGTTTGTCGAAAGTGCGAGCTTCGGCCTCGGTGGGCGCCGAGTCAGTATTGTTGCCGATTTTCATAGCGAGGGCGGCAAGCTTGCTATCCACGCGTTGCGGGTAGGAAAGTGAGTCTTCGTTCGATCTGACTTTTATCTGAACCAGATCGTCACGAACGAGAAGCATCTTTTGATCGAGACCGTCGGCGGCGGTGAGGACAGGCTGCGTACCAGCATTTGCAGGCAGGCGCTTTTTGAGGCCATCTAGTTGGGAGCGGACGTCCTGAATCTGGTTAACAGCGTCATAGACACGGGTGAGTTCGTCGCGAATTTGCATCAGCAAATCGAACTGCTTCTTCACATCAGCTTGATCCACGTGTACGCGAGGATCAAGGGCGACTTCGACGGGCACGGTTTGGCTCTTGCCATCGGCAGTCACGCGCACCTGGTATGTACCGGGCACGGCCAGCGGGCCGTGGCTTCCGGGCTGATACTCCCACAGATAATAACCAGGCACGTGGCTGGTTTCCTCATAGCGTAGATCCCAGACAAAGCGGTTAAGGCCAGCATCTGGCTTAATTTGCTTTTCGGGTTTTTTCTCGTCGGGCCGGAGCGGTTCTTCAAGCTCCTGAGTTTTTGCGCTGGAGTACTTGCGAACGACAGTCCCGTTCGCATCGAGAATTTCGATGGTGGTTTCACCTTTCGGCTTGTCTTTCAGGAAGTAGTAAATCAGCGCGCCAGTAGGAGGATTCTGGCCGGCAAGAACCGGCTTGAAACCGTGCTCCATGGAATCGTGATAGCGAACAGCGGTTGCCGGCGTGTAGACATGAAAACCTTTGTTGGCGATTTCGTCCTTATATTGGCGCAGCGGCGAGATATCGTCGAGAACCCAGAACGCGCGACCGTGGGTTGCGAGGACGAGATCGTTGTCTTTCACAACGAGATCGTGAACCGGAGTGGTGGGGAGATTGAGCTGCAGCGAGCGCCAGTTGGCGCCGTCATCAAGCGAAACAAACACGCCACTTTCGGTTGCGGCATAGAGAAGGCCGCGGCGCTTGGGATCTTCGCGCACCGACCGAACGAATGCAGTCTCCGGAATTCCTTTGACTTGATGGGTCCAGCTTTTGCCGTAGTCGTGGGTGATGTAGATATACGGATGAAGGTCGTCGGACTGATGGCGGTCGCCGGCAACGAAGGCGGTTGCGGGATCGTTTGGTGAAGCTTCAACCTGGCTGATGCGGCTCCATTCAGGAAGACCCTTTGGAGTGACGTTGGTCCAATTGGCGCCGCCGTCGCGAGTGAGTTGCACCAGGCCGTCATCGGTGCCAACCCAGATGAGGCCTTTGGTGAGCGGAGATTCAGCGATGGCGAAAATCGTGTCGTAATACTCGGTACCGGTGTCATCGATGTCGATGGGGCCGCCGGAAGGTTGCTGCTTCGTTTTGTCATTGCGCGTCAGATCAGGGCTGACGGCTTCCCAATGCACGCCGCCGTCAGTGGTTTTGAAAAGACGCTCGCCGCCGTGATAAAGCGTGTTGGGATCGTGAGGCGAAATAAGGATGGGCGCGGTCCACTGGAATCGATGGTCGAGAATTGCCGCGCCACCGCCGTCGCTGATCTCCGGCTGCTCGTCGATGTCTTTGATCTGCCCCGTACGCTTGTCAAACCGGGTGATCAAGCCCTCGTAATCACAGGCGTAAACGATATTCGGATCGCGAGGGTCGGGGGCGATATAACCGGCCTCGCCGCCACCCACGTCGTACCAATCCTGACGATCGATCGCGCCTGCGTTGCTGCGGCTGGCGATAGCGACGGTTCCGGAATCCTGCTGTGAGCCGTAGACATAATAAGGAGTCCGGCTGTCGGTAATAACGTGATAGAACTGCGCGGTCGGCTGATTATCTTCGCGGCTCCAGGTTTTGCCGGCATCCAGGCTGACCGTGACCCCACCATCATTGGAGACGATCATGCGGTTGGAATTCCTGGGATCAATCCACATGCCGTGATTGTCGCCGTGCGGGACTTTCACCTTGTTGAAGCTGTGACCACCGTCGGTCGACTTGTAGAACTCAACGTTGGCGATGTAAAGCGTATCGGGGGACTGCGGGTCGGCAAAGACATGCATGTAATACCACGCGCGTTGCCAGAAGGACCGATCGTCGTTGACGGATTCCCAGTTCTCTCCGCCATCGTTGGAACGAAACAACCCGCCCTGGGGCGCCTCGATTAAGGCATAAACGCGATCTGAGTTGGCGCCGACGGCAACTCCGATGCGACCGTAGGGACCTTTGGGGAGACCGTGCTCCGTAAGTTGCCTCCAGGTGGTACCGCCATCATTGGAGCGATAAAGGCCGCTCCCCGGCCCTCCGCTGTTTAGACTCCAAGGTGTGCGTTGCACCTGCCATAGGGCCGCAAAAAGAATATGGGCGTTGCGGGGGTCGAAAGCGACGTCAACTCCGCCGGTGTTTTCATCTTTGTAGAGAACCTTGTCCCAGGTCTTGCCGCCGTCGGTCGTGCGGAAGATGCCGCGCTCTGCGTTTGCGCCGTAGGGATGACCTAGTGCGGCGACGTAAACAACGTCAGCGTTCTTAGGATCGACTATCACTTTGCCGATGGCGCGGGAGTCGTGCAGGCCGACGTTTTTCCAGGTTTTGCCGCCATCCACTGATTTGTAGATTCCGTCGCCTTGGGCGATATTGCCGCGCAGACAGGCTTCGCCGGTGCCGACGTAAATTACGTTCGGGTCGGAAGGCGCCACTGCAATGCTGCCGATGGAAGAAGCCGTCTGCTTGTCGAAGACGGGATTCCAAGTCATGGCACCATCGGTGGACTTCCACACACCGCCGCCGGTCGCCCCAAAGTAGTAGGTACTCGGATCGCCTGCGATCCCGGCCGCACTGAGGGAACGTCCGCCGCGGAAGGGTCCAACGAGGCGGTATTTCATGCCTTTGAATTGCGGATCACCGGTGTTCTC
>JAFAGX010000629.1 GCA_019237515.1 Acidobacteriaceae bacterium | reverse complement strand
GCAAGAAGTTGCTGTTCATGGGCTGCGAGTGGGGTCAAGTCCGCGAGTGGACGCACGATGGCAGCCTGGAATGGCATGTGCTGCAGTATCCGTATCACAGTGGTGTGCAGAAGTGGATTGAACAGTTGAACCGCCTCTATCGCGAACAACCTGCGCTGCATGAGTTGGACAACGATCCCGCGGGTTTTGAATGGATTGACTGCAACGATAATGCTGCGAGCACAATTTCGCTGCTAAGAAAGGGCAGATCGCCACAAGAAAGGATCGTTGTCATCGGCAAATTCACCCCCGTGCCCAGGTTGAACTATCGCTTGGGAGTGCCGTCCGGCGGATTTTGGCGGGAACTCTTGAACAGCGATGGCAGAGACTACGGCGGCAGCAATATGGGAAACGCGGGAGGTGTTCAGGCCCAAGCGATCCCCGCTCACGGGCGGCCCCACTCCGTCACGCTGACACTTCCGCCATTGGCGACGCTGTTTCTGAAAGCCGGTTAGGCTCAATCGGCATGCGCAACAGTGCCGATGGCTTTGCGACTTCTCGTTTTAGGGTGTTCGCCGCTTTGCTGGAAGAGTTTTGTAACCAATCCTGTCCACCCGGTTTGGTGGCTTGCCCCAAGCCCCCTGGCGTTATCTGCGTGGAAGTATTCGTGAAACTGAATCAAGTCCCGCCAGTGAGGATCGGACTGGAATTTCTCGATGTCGCCGTTCACGGGCCGCCGCCCCTGCTCGTCGCGTAAGAATATGCTGGTCAAGCGACGCGAAAGTTCACCCGAAACCTGCCACAGGGTGAGCATTTTGCCTGAGCCCGTTGGAAATTCGACTTTGAAGTCATCGCCAAAATAATGGTGAAACTTCTGCAACGACTCGACGATTAAGAGATTCATTGGGAACCAGATTGGACCACGCCAGTTGGAATTTCCACCGAACAGTCCGGTGACGGATTCCGCGGGCTCATAGTCGACGCGGTGTTCCGTTCCATTGACACCGAGAATATAGGGATGGTCGCGATGGTAGCGAGAGAGGGCGCGAATGCCGTAGCTGGAGAGGAATTCAGATTCATCCAGCATCGTATGCAGTATCCGTGGAAGTTGCTCGGCGGTAACAATCGAAAGCAAACGTCGTTCGCCCATACCGGCGGAGCGCATGCAAGCTACATTCGATACCAGGTCCGGCCGGTTGTCGATAAACCATTCGAGTCTGCGTTTGAAGCCCGGTAGTCGCTCCAGCAGTTCAGGTTCGAGGGTTTGTACGGCAAATAGCGGAATCAGGCCAACCATCGAGCGAATGCGCAAGGGATGCTTGCTCCCGTCCGGCAACTTAAGGACGTCGTAGAAAAAGCCGTCGGTTTCATCCCATAGACCAACGCCATCCTGCCCGCGGTGACTCATCGCGTGGGCGATATAAATAAAGTGCTCCCAAAACTTGCTGGCCACATCTTCGTACGCGGGATTTTGACTAGATAATTCCAGAGCGATCGCCAACAGGTTCAAGGTGTACATGGCCATCCAGCTGGTGCCATCGGACTGCTCGATGTATCCGCCGGTAGGCAGGGGAGCGCTGCGATCGAAGACGCCAATGTTATCCAGGCCAAGAAAGCCGCCTTGGAAGATGTTCATTCCGTCGGTATCTTTGCGATTCACCCACCAGGTAAAGTTCAGGAGCAGCTTGTGAAAGACGCGTTCCAGGAAGGCATAGTCGGCTGTGCCGCTGCGTTTCTTGTCAATTTTGTAGACACGCCAGGCGGCCCAGGCGTGGACGGGTGGGTTCACATCTCCCAACGCCCACTCGTAGGCTGGCAACTGACCATTGGGATGCATGTACCATTCGCGAATCAGAAGAGTTAGTTGTTCCTTGGCAAAATCGGGATCAACCAGCGCCAGAGGAACGCAATGAAAAGCCAGATCCCACGCAGCGTACCACGGGTACTCCCACTTGTCCGGCATGGAGATGACATCGGAATTGTAAAGGTGCGGCCAGTCCTTATTGCGACCATTCAGCCGCTCAGCGGGGGGAGGCGGGTTAGCTGGATCACCCTCGAGCCACTGCTTGATCACATAGTGATAGAACTGCTTGGACCATAGCATTCCGGCAAAGCCCTGGCGCATGATGTTTTGTGCATCCGCTGACAGGTCCTGAGGGATTATAGTTGCGTAAAATTCATCGGCTTCTTGTTTCCGCAGCGAGAAAATGCGGGCGAAATCATCAAAAGTGTTCTTATCCGCGTTCAGGAAGTTGATATTGGTCAGCCGCAGCCTGATCGTGGCACTTTCGCCGGAAGCAATTTCGAGCGCGTAATGTGCGGACGCCTTGGTGCCGCGAGCTTCGGAAGAGACGGCGTTTTTTATTCCATTCACAATGTAGTCGTTAATGCCGTCCTTCACCCATGCGGTACGGTTTTTAGTCCCGAATAGTCTTTGGTTATTCGTTTCGTTTTCTGTGAACAACAACTCGGGAGCGCCTTCGTAAAACAACCAGCGCTTACCGTACTCTTGGTGATCCAACTCAATAGCGCCGGGAACGTGATACAAGGAAGGCGGCTGCGGTTGTTCGTTTTCCCATGACCACGTGTTTCGAAACCAGATGGTGGGCAGCAATCGTAGCCGTGCAGTTGCGGGTCCGCGATTGGTTGCAGTGATCTTGATTACGATGTCGTCGACATCGCCTTTGGCATATTCCACAAGAATGTCGAAGTAGCGGTCGTCCTTAAACGCTCCAGTATCCAATAGCTCGTACTCTGGATCGTTTTTGCCTCGCCTGCCGTTCTCATCAACCAATTGGGTGTATGGGTAAGCGGTCTGAGGATACTTGTAAAGAAACTTCATGTAGGAGTGGGTTGGCGTGGAATCCAGGTAGAAGTAATATTCCTTGACGTCCTCGCCGTGGTTGCCCTGGTAACCAGTAAGGCCAAACAGTCGCTCTTTGAGGATTGAATCGCGCTCGTTCCACAGAGCGATAGCGAAGCAGATCAGCTGGTGGCGATCGCAAATTCCCGCAATGCCGTCCTCGTTCCAACGATACACGCGCGAGCGGGCGTGTTCATGGGGAAAAAATTCCCAAGCGTCTCCGCTTGCACTGTAATCTTCCCGGACCGTACCCCAGGCACGTTCGCTGACGTAGGGTCCCCATCGCTTCCAGTGCCGGTTTCGCTCGCGTGACTCTGCGAGCCGGATTTCCTCTTTGGTTTGCGGCATTAAGATTGGGCCACGATCGTTTCGGATCGACCCCACCGTCAATCCGATTCATCCGTATGTAAAAAGATACAACAGGAACGGGGCTAAAGATTGTATCGGAGTATCGAAGTGAATTCCCTTTACCGTCTCGCAGTAGAGCGGTGATTCTAGGAAATCAGCTTCGCGGAATTGCGTGGCAGGGTCGGCGTAACGCCGAGGTGTTTCGTACCCCAGTTACACATTGCTTCCATCACCGGGATAAGTTCGTTCCCAGCATCGCTCAACTTGTAATCGACTCTTGGGGGAACGCTGTTCGCGGAGTGGCGCTTTATGACGCCGTCTCGCTCCAGTTCGCGCAGTTGGTCAGTGAGCACTTTTTCACTGATACCGGGCAGAAGCTTGCGGATCTCCGCGAAACGCCGAGAACCAAAAGACAGATGCCACACGATTAGCACCTTCCATTTTCCGGCAAGAACGTTGGAAGTGGCTTGTACCGGACATCCAAAATGATTTTTCATCTTCTTGAAACTGGCCGTGCAGCTTACATAATTGTGCGTACTTCCAGGCCACCCGTTGACGCGCTATCTTTGAATTCGTAATGACGTCTAACTTCCAGTTCGATTCTCACAACAATTCCGGCAAAATTCTTTGCCCTTGATGCTAACTGTAGGAGCGAAATTATGGCAACCGCCTTGTCCGTCGACGAAATGAAGCAGCTTGTAAAAACCCACTTTGAAGACTTTGTGAATCAGCGCAAGGCAAGTGTAATTCGCAGGAACATGATAGAAGATTTTTTAGACCATGACGGGCCGGGCGGAAAACCGGCAGGCATCGAAGGAGACGAGCAAATGATGCTCGGGATGTACAAGGCTATGCCGGACTTGCACCTGACGATCGAAGATATGATTGCCGAAGGAGACAAAGTGGTGTGCCGAAATATCTGGCGTTGGACCGACCCGTCCTCCGGCAAAAAAATGCAGTTTCATGGATTTGTTCTCTGGCGCTTTGAGGGGAACAAGATCGCAGAACGCTGGGCAACGGTCACGGCACCGGCTGAAGGCACATCGTGGGCGGCAAGTTCTGCTCCGAGTGCATTCAAAACTGGAACACATAGCTGAATCGTTTGTACCAATCGTCACATCGAGGACTTATAGGAGGTTTCATGATTCTGCTTACTGGAGCTAGCGGCAACGTCGGGCGGGAGGTTCTGAAACAGCTTGCAGCGACGGGCGCCGGTGTACGCGCGGGTTTTCAGTCGGTGAGCAAGGC
>JAFAGX010000137.1 GCA_019237515.1 Acidobacteriaceae bacterium | reverse complement strand
GTACTGAATTTTGGTTTCTTTCCTACTGCTGCCGATGTAACTCCTGGCAGTTTTGAGCGACGCGCCGCAACCTCGGCTCTGGATGCCTCCATGGAGCGCCATGCGGCTCGTGTCAACAATCCGGTTACGCCAACAGACGAAAATCTGATCGACGGCATGAAGATATACACGATGAATTGCTCGTTGTGCCATGGAACCCTGGATAACAAGCCCAGCCCGCTAGAGAAGTCTTTTTATCCCACTCCACCGCAGCTCATTCTTGATCCTCTGGATGATCCCGAATGGCACATTTTTTATGCGGTCAGTACCGGTGTGCGATATACAGGAATGCCGGCGTGGCGGCATGTACTCAGCCAGGAGGATATGTGGAAGGTGGTGGGATTCCTGTCACGCGTGGAAAAGCTACCGCCGAAAGTGCAGGAATATTGGAAGAATGCCTATGGGGTTGGCCCTTTGCCGCCGGGCGAAGAAAAGCACGAGCACGGAAAGGACTAGACTCAAACTCACAATCGGCCTTGGCTATAATAAAAGATTGTGTCCGACCTCATTGTCTGACTGAGGACGGGTGGAAGAGGGAACATGCCGACCGATATTGTGATGCCCCAGATGGGCGAGTCTATCTTCGAAGGAACCATCACCAAGTGGCTGAAGAAGCCGGGTGATAAAGTACAGCGGGACGAGCCGCTGTTTGAAATTTCTACCGATAAGGTGGACGCCGAGATTCCTGCGCCCGCGTCTGGAGTGCTGCAGGACATCAAAGTTGGCGAAGGCAACACGGTCCAGGTGAATACCGTCGTCGGGACCATCGCCGCCGATGGCGAGCGCGCAGCAACTGCGCCCACGCAGGCTCCGCCACCTAAGCCTGCCGGACCGCCCTTCGCTCCAACTGCCCCCAGAACCGAAGCGGCCCCTGCCAAAACGATCCCGCCCGCTCCAGCAGCTCCGGTGAGCGAGGAAGAAGATCATGCCCGGTCATCCCCCTTAGTTCGAAAGATTGCGCGCGAGCATAACGTCAATCTCTCGCAGGTGCCGGGGACTGGATTGGGTGGGCGAATCACGAAGCAGGACATCATGGCGTTCCTGGAGCGGCCGGAAGTAGCAGCCCCAGCGGCACCTTCAGCCGCGGCAAGCGTTACCTCCGCTCTGGTCTCCCGTCCCGCTACTCCGACCCCAAGTCCTGCGACTATTCCCGGTGATCTTGTGCCGATGACGCAAATGCGCAAGATCATCGCGCAGCGCATGGTTGAATCGCGCCGTACCAGTGCTCACGTCCACAGCATGTTCGAAGTGGATATGACGCGCATCGTGCAACTGCGGAACAAAATGAAAACCGCGTTCGAGCAGCGCCACGGTGCCCGCCTCACATTCATGCCATTTTTCGTGCGGTCGGCGATGATTGCCCTCCAACAGTTCCCTATCGTTAATTCATCGGTCGAAGGAGAAACGATTCGCTATCACCGCCATGTAAACGTGGGCATTGCGGTGGCGCTGGATTGGGGTCTCATCGTGCCTGTCCTGAAAAATGCCGATGAACTGAACTTCCTCGGGCTGCAACGCGGCATCACCGATCTTGGAGAACGCGCGCGCGGAAAAAAACTGAAGCCCGACGAGGTCGAAGGCTCAACTTTCACGATCACCAATCCCGGACAGTTTGGAGCAGTGTTCGGATTGCCAATTATCAATCAGCCGAACACCGCGATTCTTGGCGTTGGCGGAATCATGAAAATGCCTCTGGTCGTGAGCGACGCGGATGGCAACGATTCCATCGCCATCCGCTCCGTGGTTCACCTCACGCTAGGATACGACCATCGTGTCATTGACGGCGCTGTGGCCGATCAGTTCATGGCTTTTGTCAAGAAAACGCTCGAGAACTGGAGCGAAGAGGTGGGCTAGTTCGCGGCTGGAGAGGATGTTCCTGCCGCGGGCATCTGGGCGTTCTGACCACTCGCCCAAATTGATGAATTGAAGCACAACACTGTTCCCGAAATGATTTGGGACAAGCCTTGCCTGAACTGAACTTCATCAACGATTTCCTTCTGCCCTAACGCATCGGACATCGACAACGCAGATTGCAGGAAGGACATGACCGCATCCTTTTTATCCGCGCCAGGGCGATGTGCGAAAAGGCCCTCCATTGCGGTGACGAGTCCGGGAACAAAGGCGATGACTTGAAGTAGCTTATTGGTAAAGTTCATAGAGTCTCCTGTCGTGATCAAATTTTGCTTCAGTAAATTGAACAAGAACTGCTGGAACGTTATGGTTGGCGCTGGAACATACCGCGCGTGTGGCTGTCGTGCTGCTGCAGCAAACGCTTGATGTCTTCCTGACCTTCGCGAAGGCCTTTCAACTCCACTTCAGTGCGGATGCGGGCTTCGGTGTTAGAACTGGCAATGTGCTCTAGATTGCTGACTCGAGCTTTGGTCATCTCGATTTCTGCATCTTGACGCGACGAGTTCCTGGCATCTTGAATGACATAACCGGCGATGGAGAGTGCCATCGCTGCGACCGCAACCAGAGTGCGCGCGTCCCAGCGCTTTGGATCGCGAGACGTCTTAAGTGCCTTCAGTTCCTCAGTCACCGAAACGAGCGAGTTTTCCAGGTGCGTTAATTTGCCCAGGATTTCCGGTCGCGAATTCTCTGGAGCACCACGCACCACGAGTGGCTTTGCTGCATTCGCCCGCTGCTTGGGCTTAACGAGAGTTTCGTCTGACTGGGGGCTCATGAGAGTGGATAATCTAGATGCAAAGCAACGCTGTACCGTGAATATTTCG
>JAFAGX010000346.1 GCA_019237515.1 Acidobacteriaceae bacterium | reverse complement strand
TCGCGCCGCCCAAAGGGCAGCAAGGTGATTTCGGACGCAATGTGCTGCGAGCGTTCGGGGCTGCACAAGCGGACGTCGCGTTCCAGCGCCAATTCGATTTGACGGAAAGACTGCAGCTCCGATTCCGAGGGGAGTTCTTCAACATCTTCAACCATCCAAACTTCGGCCCTCCAGAGAACAACATAACGGACGCGCTTTTCGGCCACTCCACCGCAACGCTGGCTAGCAGTCTTGGGTCCGGTGGCGCGAACGGAGGGCTCAATCCGCTCTACCAAATCGGCGGGCCATGCTCGATCCAATTGGCGCTAAAACTGCAATTTTGAGGCTTATGTACAAGCAGGAAGAAAGGCAAATGCATTATCGGCCATTCACTTGCCGAATGGTTTCCGCCAAGTCTTTTGAGGCGCACTGTTGAGCAGGTAGGCGCACGCTCCTTCTGCAAGCGCCCGCCCGGATTCCTTATCCGATTCAAAAGTGGTCAAAGATAATGATGCGTGCGGTGGGAAATTGTGACCGGATAGCGATCATAGCGTCGATGCCGCTCATATCGGGAAGCCTGAGGTCTATGAGAGTGACCTCAAGCTTGTATTCAACGAAAACGTTCGATGGCCTCGCGTCCGTTGGATGCTTGCGCCACCATTACCATGCGCGGCTGGGAATTGATGAGTATAGCTAGCCCTTTGCGCACCACAGCATGATCATCAATGCTGAACGGACTCCGTCACTCATGAACGGAATTTTCCCGATGCTCAGCCGGTCAGCGGTGACCTAGATGACAGGCGCATGCGATGCTCGCCGACAGTTGCTCATCGCACCGGCATAGCAGGACTCGGAGCTCCCGTTGTTTACCAAACGAACAAATGCGCACCCGAGCCCACTCCCCGAATACGGCCAATTTGCGCAGAAGTCTCGCGGTCCGGCAGCCCATCTTCGAGATCCGGTTCCGGCAGTTGGGGCTCCGGACCGGTATTCTGTTCGAGATCCACAGCACCTCGGGCATTCATAATTTCGGCGGCTGCTTCGACGATTTGGTCTGGGCCGCTGGCCAATACCAGGACGCCTCCATTTCGCACTCCCCGGATATAGTCTTCTAAATCCGAATCGGTAGCTCCGATTTCGTTGAGTGCATGTCTTAGCTCGGCCTCGAACTCAAGCCGTGCAAAACTCATCACACCGTTGACCGGGAACCTGGTGGGGTCCTCGACGGTACGAATCTCCTGTTTGGGGATACCGAGTTTCTCGATTTCCCTGACCACGTCGTCCACTACTACGGGGTTTTTAAATAATGCAACTACAGTCTTAGGCATAGTCTCTCCATTTTCTCTTCGACAGATCGGAATACTTGCAGAACAGGTTCGGGGATAGTTACCCGACGCGGCTACTTCACTACATCCGCGGTCTTCTCGGCAGCTTTTTTCACATCGTGCCCCACATCTTTGCTGCCTTTCTCAACGCCGTGGGCAGCGCCTTTGGCAACGTCTTTAGCACCAACTCCGGCCTTCTTTGCACCTGTTTCGGTAGCGTGCGCGGAGTCTTTGGCGGCTACCTTGGAAACGTGCCCGGTGTCTTTGGCAGCTTTATCTGTGGCGTGCACAGTGTCTTTCGCCGCTGTGTCGGTTGCGTGGGCGGTATCTTTGGCGCCCTTGTCCACGTCATGTTCGACATCCTGGGCTAGCAGCATCGATCCTGATGCCACGATTGCACACAGAAGAATTGATAGCTTGGTTTTCATGGATTTGGTCTCCTTGGTCAGTAGTGTTGGATTAAGTTGTTGCAGGCGACGCTTCGGGACGGCCAGTTGTGATTCGAATCAGCATTTCCTGGCCACTGCTGAGTGTGATCTTCTGATGGCCACGGAACGCGGTGGTTCCCAGGCCGCCTGCACCGCCGATAATCGAGCCGATGCCTGCCCCTTTTCCGCCTCCGAAGATCCCGCCCAGTAAGGCTCCGGCGCCCGCGCCAATGGCGGTGTGCTCGACGCTCTTGCGGCCCCGTCCTCCTGATTCGATGGCACCCTCGACATCAACCTTCTCGCCTGATGGTGCATGATAGAGTTCGACAATTTCCGCGTGGATGGGCGCGCGGCGACCGTCCGGCATTACGAGCCGATCAAATCTCAGCATCATGCTGGTATGGCCTGTAAGCTTGCCGGATGGATCAATCTGCACGATGTGGCCATA
>JAFAGX010000334.1 GCA_019237515.1 Acidobacteriaceae bacterium | reverse complement strand
TATTTCTCCGGCATCTGGTCCCGGACAGTGATGTGGTCCATCGGCTGAGCTGTCCATTGAACATGCCCTTTCTTGTGCACGTCTGGGGCCTCATCTTGCCGCATCCAGACCGCCAGTGGACCTACAAGGCTGACTCTGTCCGGATCTTCTACATCACCCGTGGCGACTTCGTCCGATAATGTGTGCCCAGCTGCAACCTTGCTTGCGGCTTGCATGGCAAGTTGGGCTGGCGGTTTAGCGGGATAGTAGGTCTTTCCAGCGAAGCCAAGGAACAGCAACACCAGAACCGATGTGCCCCAAATCGACAGACTTCTCGTCACGCCCGGACCTCGTTAGTGAAATTTTCTTTCTCGGGCGCAAGTCTGTACAGATGACCGTAGTCATCTACTGTGTTCGCAGCTTAATGGGTGGATTTCGATGAAAGATCGGCTACGTTCTAATCGTTCATCTCGCGGGGGAGTGTTTTTTGAGGCTTGGCTGATTCCGGAGCAATCTCATCAACCTGAATTTGGCGCATGATCTTCATGATCCGTTCATATATACCCGCCAGATCGTCATCTGATAACGGACCAGTGTTGATACGTCGCACATTATCGAATACTTTCCGTTCCCGGTCAGGCTCATAGATCGGCATACCGATGTCTCGCTTCAATTTGCCGAGCTCGTGGGCAGCTTGCGCTCGCTCATTCAGCAACTTCACTAGCTTGCGATCGAGCTCGTCAATTTTCGTTCGCCAATCTGAGATGTCCATGAGTGAGTAGCTAGTAGTCTGTAGCTAGTGGCTAGGAGATTGTTCGTTCCTAGCTACTAACTGCTAGCTACTCGCCACTAGTTGTCTAACGAATTCTGCCACAGATTCCGGTTCCTTGCCGGGATTGCGTTCAATTGTCTCAACGATAGCGCTGCCGACTACCGCCGCGTCGGCGAATTTTCCCACGGAGCGGAATTGGCTGGAATTCGAAATTCCAAAACCAACGGCGATTGGGAGGTCCGTGTATCGGCGAAGACGTTGGACCAAGCCTTGCGCATCTTCCGTCAGTTGTTGACGTGCCCCAGTCACACCGGTTCGAGAGACCGCGTATACAAATCCCGTGCACGCCTGCGCAATAGATTTGAGACGCACATCCGTGCTCGTGGGTGCTGCCAGGAAGATCGTGGCCAGTTCTCGCCGACGCATTTCCCGCAAGTAGTTGCTCGCCTCTTCTACTGGCAAGTCGGTGACCAGGGCACCATCGACACCTGCATCCTGCGCCATGGAGCTAAACTGCGAAAACCCAATGCGCATGATCGGGTTCAAGTACGAGAAAACGATGAGTCCGGCTTGTGACCTTTGCCGAATACCTTTGGCCAGATTGAGGACATCAGCCAATGTGACCCCATTTCCTAACGCGCGTTGGCTGGCGCGTTGAATTGTAGGGCCATCCGCCACCGGATCGCTGAAAGGCACGCCGAGTTCGATCACGTTAGCGCCCGCATCAATGGCGGCCAGCACGATGTCGCGTGTCGTTTCTAGATCCGGATCTCCGCAAGTAAGGTAAGCAACAAGTGAGGGGCGAGTTGCGAAGCGGAGTGCCATGCAAGTGAAATCCGAATCATTTCAAGCTGTCAATCGAGTTCGAGGCTTTCGCGGAGAATCCCAATATCCTTGTCCCCGCGCCCCGAGACATTCACGACAACAATATCGGATTTTTTCATTGTAGGGGCCCGCTTGACCACCTCAGCGATCGCATGCGCGGACTCCAATGCGGGAATGATCCCCTCCGTGCGTGCGAGCAACGTGCAAGCCTCGAGAGCTTCAGTATCCGATGCGGACACATATTCAGCGCGCCCTGAGTCTTTCAGCCAGGCGTGCTCCGGCCCAATCGAGGGATAGTCAAGGCCTGCGGAGACGGAATGGGTGCCAGCGATCTGCCCGCCTTCATCCTGCAAAACATAGGAAAACGTCCCTTGCAACACCCCCGGCGAGCCGCCGTGGAAACGTGCAGCATGTTGACCGAGAAGCTCGCCGCGACCGCCAGCTTCGACCCCGATCAACTTAACGCGCTTATCTTTGATGAATTCGTGAAAAATTCCGATCGAATTTGATCCGCCCCCAACACACGCGATAATCGCTGACGGTAAACGGCCTTCGGCCTTGCGAATCTGCGCCTTCGCCTCGCGTCCGATCACCTTGTGAAAGTCGCGCACCATTGTGGGATAAGGGTGTGCCCCCAAAACGCTGCCGAGCAGATAGTGAGTTGTACGGACATTGGTAACCCAATCGCGCATGGCTTCATTGATGGCGTCTTTTAGCGTGCGCGAACCGGAATCCACGCCACGAACCTCGGCCCCGAGCAAGCGCATGCGGAACACGTTAAGCTCCTGGCGCCGCATGTCTTCGGTTCCCATGTAGACCACGCACTCAAAACCGAAAAGCGCGCATACTGTTGCCGTTGCTACGCCGTGCTGACCCGCACCGGTCTCGGCAATGATCCGGTGCTTGCCCATCCGCTCAGCTAAGAGCGCCTGCCCAAGACAGTTATTGATCTTATGCGCTCCCGTGTGCAGCAGGTCTTCACGCTTAAGATAAATCTTCGCACCACCGAGTTTGTCGGTCAGCCGCCGCGCAAAAAACAACGGTGTCGGTCGGCCCGCGTAACTCCGCAAGAGGTCGTTAAGGCGGTGCTGAAAACTCCGGTCGCGCTTCGCTTTCTGGTATTCGCGTTCTAATTCCTCCAACGCCGCCATAAGCGTTTCGGGGACATAGCGACCTCCGTATGGGCCGAAACGCCCCAAAGACCTTCCAGGCTTTGTGCTTGGTAAAACAGTGGTAGCCATTACTGAATTCCTTCGTCGCTTCGCCGAACTGCGGTGATAAATTCCCTCACTTTGTTGGCATCTTTCTTCCCAGGGCGGGCCTCAACACCCGAAACTACGTCGACTCCCCATGGTCTGAGTATACGGATGGCATCGCTCACGTTTGTCACCGAAAGGCCCCCTGCGACAATCACCTTCCCCATGGTCTGGATAACACGTGCGGAGTGTTCCCGAGCTCTCCAGTCGAACGCGCATCCGGTCCCTCCCGGCTTTTCGGATGAGCTCGAATCGAGCAGAAACGCGTGGACTGTACCCGCATCCCACGCCATTGCTAATTCTTCCGGGTGTTCTTGGTTCATCGAGAGCACCGGTATTAACTTTAAATTGGCGGCGGTTGCAACCTGCTCAAAACCATCCCTCCGAAACGGCAAGCCGTCCACAAAAACCTGGATCGCGGTTACATTCGCGTCAGCAGCAACAACTCTGACCTGCTCCGCCGAAGCATTAGCAAACACGCCAACCTTTTCGATCTGTTCCGGCAATTTTTCAATGATCGCTCGG
>JAFAGX010000285.1 GCA_019237515.1 Acidobacteriaceae bacterium | reverse complement strand
CCAAACAAGACCTGCAGAATGCGATGGAAGTCCGGGTGGAGGCCCACAAGTCGTCCCAACCCGAAAAGAATCCATGTACCGGCGGCTCCGAGCAAAAGGAAGCTCAGCAGTCCAAGCCAAACCGCCGCAATTCTATATAGAACGCGGACGGCGGTATTCGTGTATCGAAAGGCAAGTAGTGAGGCCGTAATGAAGCTTACGGATAAAATGCCAAGCATCATTCCAACCGGAAAAGCTGAAGGGGTTTTAGCGCCTCCAGGCGAAAATACCCAAGTCTCGTACAGGAACAGATGCGCGAGGAACAGGATCGCCTGTACAGTAACAACAAAACGAATCATGCGCCGCCGCGACGGCATAGTTATTTTTAAACTCCGATATTAAGAGAGATGAGACTGGAGTGCTCTACGATTCCGAGCTCGGACGCACAACACCTTCTCCGCTCGAAAAGCAAGGCGGGGGCCCGGGTTTATCCCGGGCCGGAGGTGGGCGTACATCGTGGAATCAAGCAGTAACTCTTTGCCAAAGGGCTATTTCATATGGCCGGCCCTGCGGGTAAATCTCGCAATAAGAAATTCTTGAGCCAGGCTCGCTCCCATGCGCTCGGCAGTACCGATCGCGAATTGTCCAAACACCAGTTGCGCGCCGCGATTCGACTTGGGGTACCAAAGATTAGCAAGGGCCGACGAAGCCAGGTCCCCGCCAATGCTGGAATAGTTTGGTCCCCAGCTGCCGTTATCATTCCTGGCCACAAATGGGCTGAAGAGTGCGTGGCGAACCCGAGAGCCGGTTGTCCCGGTCCCTTGATAGAAGTAACGCGGGTCCTGGTGCAACAGCGATGGGAGTATTGCTCCGCCGATCATGATGTCGCTAATACCATCGGCGCCAACTGCACCGATCCGCTCCCCGAACGCTCCCCAACCCTGTCCATAGTTCGGGGTGTCTGCAGCCTGTTTTGAGCTGGCGACAAGAAGGACTCCCGCAGTGGTCACCGGATCAACCGACACTCTCAAAGCAAGTTTGAATTTCATCTTTGCCGTAAGCGGCGCAGCATTTTCCTCATACGTGACGTAAAAGTTAGGCAGAATCCCAAAGACGCGTTGCGTTTCCTCAATTTTCAGCTGCTCGGTCGCAACTTCTACCGGATCGTAATGAACGTTGACCGTCGTCTGTTGTGTCTCGATACGAAGCTTGATACCAGTTACGATTTTGAACTGACCTGGTTGGAGCGTGATGCTGGGTGACGTCCAGGCGGCAAAATCCTGCGCTGTGACACTTATCTCGTACGGAACTCCAGGCGTTACGTCCTGAAACTCGAAAAATCCATTTCCCGGAGTCACTACTCGACGGCGATCCTCGCTATCCGATCGCCGAAGCTCAACGTTGGCGTTGGGTATCGCATCGCCATTGAGATCAAGGACCGTTCCGATAACCCTGCCCGATTTTGATTCTGGCGCCTCAACAATACTCTGGGCCGCTAATCGTAAGGGGGAGACCATTCCTACTGCCAAGAGAACCGTCAAATGAATTCGGGAGAGCATCGACATAGTCCTTTGATTGCATATAACGAAGGCAAGGTGCATGCCAATGCGCGATATTGCTAAGTCTATGAATTCTCAGCGCGATGAATTAATGCGGATGTCGAAAGTTGGCAAGTGTCGAAAAAACGTTGGCACGTGCGCCCTCATTTGGGCTGAGTTGCCCCTAGGCTTACTTCAACAATTGTGCAGCGACTTGCGTAGATGTGGGTTGAGGTGGGGAAAGCAGTCGAGTCTCAATGAGTCGGTCAACTTGCGACCAGACATGGTTATCACATTCGATCGAGGTGTGTCCTTTGAACAACAAACGGTTGTACCAGGGATACGCCCGGCACTCGGCAGGCGTTTTCTTATACTCAAATTGAAAATTCCCCAGTACCGCCGTGCGAACCGGATCCGCTGCAACGATTTCTCGCCGTCCATGAATGAGACCTTTGCGTTGATAAAAGTTAATCGCTTCGGCAACATTGGCGGGAATCATGGAATCGTCTTCGCCATGTTTTTGCACGCTATCCACCTGAACCGTAAGGGCGACAGGGATGCCGTCCTGCTCCAGTTCACGGGCTAGATAGACAACGGCAGATGCTCCCCAGCTGTGACCGAACATAAGGATGCGAGGTTCTGCTCCGGCCTGATCGGCAGCATGAAACCAGGAGATCACCGCCTGGTGCGCTTTGGCTCTTTGTCGATTTCTGAAAACCTGTACTCGCACCGTGTCGCCGTATGCTGCCTGAAGCCGCCGCGCCATCTGAACCTCGGAGTGGCGAACGTCATTGCTATGAACAAACCCGCCCACAAAACCGATCACAAAGGTCTGGGCCGGCTTAGTTGGCGCAGACTCGTTGGGTTGCTGTTGCGCCAGGGTCGTTTGCGAAGCGAACAAAATCATCAAGCTCAGGACCAGGACACTCCCGAGCACTGCGGCGAACCGGTCGCACTGCTCATTCCTGAGCGTCGTTAGCATTTTCGTCACCCCTGTGGGCGTGCAAACGCCGTTCCAAATCTCAATCCATGATTTGTGGCTTGGAACTACAACGAATGTCGAAGACGATCCGGGCGGTCGAAACTGGGAGACGCCGCGCAATCGCCCTATGATGCTCAAACCAAACAACGGCGCCAATGACAATAACAGACTTTCGGAATTTTGGTTTGGCTTACGAGGCTAGACCCTCGTGGTTACGGGTTCACGTCCGCCGTCAAAATGAACGACATTAGTCACCTTTTGAGCAATATCTTGCACTCGCCGCATAGCGCGTCCGCGCTGCCGCCCTGCAGAAAAATCGCGTTACCTCATGGCTTCCGGGCGCTCAGTCACTGCCAGCAATGGCGCAAATCCGAATCCACGCTCTTGGCATGCGCATCACATGCGCTATGCCGCAACAAGCTGCAAGTCCATCTAGCGAAAACTCCGCCGTCACCACTGAACAGTTGCTGACAAATGTTGCCCGCCGCGCCGCGAAATACATCGACGAACTGCCAGATCGGAGGGTAGCGCCAGCTCCCGCAGACGTCGAGCGCCTACAACTCTTTAACGAACCATTACCCATGGGGCCAACTGAACCGGATGAGGTCATCCGTATGTTGGATGAAATCGGCTCGCCCGCAACTGTAGCTTCGGCCGGCGGCCGATATTTTGGCTTTGTAATCGGTGGCGCTTTACCCGCCACGGTTGCCGCCAATTGGCTTGCGGGTGCGTGGGACCAAAATGTTGCCCTCAGGGTGATGTCACCCATCGCGGCAACCTTGGAGGAGATCGTCCTTGGCTGGTTGACGGAGCTCTTTGGACTGCCTGAAGGTTGTGCTGCGGGCTTTGTCACGGGCGCAACCATGGCGAACTTCACTGGTCTGGCCGCCGCACGGACGGCGTTACTGCGGCGCTGCGGCTGGAATGTGGAAGAACAAGGCCTGTTCGGCTCACCCGAAATCAAAGTCGTCGTCGGCGCGGAGGTACATGTTTCCGTGCTAAAAGCCTTGTCGATGCTCGGATTGGGCAAATCGAGGGTCATCTCTGTCGCCGCCGATGGCCAGGGCCGCATGCGCGCCGATTCGCTTCCTAATCTCGATGAGCTCTCGATTGTTTGCATTCAGGCCGGAAATGTGAATACGGGTGCCTTCGACCCTGCGAGCGAAATCTGCGGCCGCGCCCGCGACGCGGGCGCCTGGGTGCACGTCGACGGAGCATTTGGCATGTGGGCGGCAGTCGTCCCAGAACGGACGCATCTGTTTCAGGGATTTCCCGATGCTGATTCCTGGGCTACCGATTTTCACAAATGGTTGAATGTTCCCTATGACTCAGGCATTGCGTTTGTGCGCAATGCGACCGATCTCCGCAACGCCATGGAGATTAGCGCGGCATACCTGCACGCCGGCGGTGCGCGGCAACCTGCGCATTACACCCCTGATGCTTCGCGCCGCGCACGCGGGGTTGAAATCTGGGCAGCATTGAAGTCGCTCGGACGCTCAGGGCTGGCGGAAATGGTCGAACGCAATTGCCGCCTGGCAAAACGATTCGCGGAAGGTTTGAGTCGGGCCGGCTACCGGGTTCTGAACGATGTAGTTCTGAATCAGGTTTTGGTTTCCTTCGGAGAGGGCGATCTAAACCAGCGAATCATTTCTGCCATTCAACAGGATGGAACCTGCTGGTGTGGCGGAACGGAGTGGCAGGGCAAATCCGCGATGCGGATCAGCGTTTCTTGCTGGGCAACAACTGAGCGGGATGTCGATCGCAGCCTCGCAGCGATCACCAGAATCGCAAAACAGCTAAGCTAATTGCGACTTGTTCACGGCGCCAGCACGTCCCCCTGCGGCTTCGATTTTGCGTGCCTCGTACCACAACGCAAGTTCGAATCGATTCCACAGCCCTAGTTTGTCATAAATGACTCGAAGATAATTCTTGATCACGTATTCCGTAGTCCCGACCTCGTGGGCGACCTCGGCGTTTTTCAGCCCTTGCGCGACCAATTCGATCACTCGATATTCTTTTTGAATGGGTATAAAGCCTGGCCTATAACTGCTTACCATGGATCACTCCTGGATAAATGCGCTGCTTCGGTCGACAGTGGCAGAAACGTAGCGCCGGTCGAAGTGATAGCAATCACATCAGCAATGCTGTGCAAGCGAGGAAATCACGGCCGGGGGTGATGTTTGCAGGTGACACACAGCTATCGTCGGGACAATAATCGACAGGGAAAGAGCGCCAATCCGCATGCCTGTTTTGCGGCTTTGCCTCGGCTGACTCAAGGCGCCGGGAGGATATAATGAGTGCCCTTACGATGGAAAAAGCTACGCATTACGAACTCCATCTAGCCGAGCGCATGTCGCGGCTGGGAACTGAAACCGCGTTCGAAGTTCTTAACAGAGCTCGCGCCCTGGAGCGTCAAGGTAAGGACATTGTCCACCTCGAGAT